>DQED01000313.1:212-14152 GCA_003525525.1 Desulfovibrio sp. | reverse complement strand
GCCCGCCCCGGCCCTGGGCGAGGTGCGCGACCACCCGGACCTCGCTGGCGACCCGGGCGAGGCCACGCGCCGCGAACTGGCGACGCGGCTGCGCCAGGACGTCAGCCAGTCGCTGCGCAGCGCCTCGGACATGGGCAACCTGCCCGCGGGGCTCGCCCGCCAGCTCGGGGAACTGGCGCAGCCGCGACTGCCCTGGGGCGAACTGTTGCGCCGGTTCCTCCTTTCGCGCACGGTAAACGACTATTCCTGGTCACCGCCCAATCGCCGCCACGTGCACCAGGGGCTGTACCTGCCCTCGCCGCGCAGCCAGCAGCTCGGCGACGTGGTGCTCGCCATCGACACGTCCGGATCGGTGGGCGACGCGCTGTTGCGGGCCTTTTGCGCCGAACTTGCGGCCATCCTCGACGCCTGCGACACGCGGCTGCTCGTCTTTTTCTGCGACGCCGCCGCAAGCGACCCCGTGATCCTCACCCGCCACGATCCGCCGCTTGCGCTCTTTCCCGCCGGCGGCGGCGGGACCGACTATCGGCCCGTTTTCGCCGCGGTGGAGGCCGCTGGCCTGCGTCCGGCATGCCTGCTCTATTGCACGGACCTGGAATGCGATCGCTACCCGGACGAACCATCCTACCCGGTGCTCTGGGTCGCGCCCGAATCGGCCCGCAACCGGCCGCCCTTCGGCGACGTCCTCGCGCTGCCGGCGGCGTAAGGAGGCTTTTGCATGCTCATCACCTGGCGCATCGAGAAACGGCGCGGCAACCTGCGGCCGGAACTGACCTATTCCGTCATCCTGGAAGGCCACGAAAAAGGCCTCGCCCTGCCCTACGTGCGCGTGGAATCGACCATTCCCGAGCCGCCGGCCTCGTGGCAGGCCCATTGCCATCCAAGCGAGCACGAACGGGCCGGCGCGCCGCCTGCGGGCCATTACAGCCTGGCCACGCCGAGCCACGCCATGCGCGGCACCGGACAGACCTTGCGCCTGCCCTGGCGGGAGGACAACGCCTATCCCGAGGTGGAGGCATCGTTTCGGCTGCTGCGCGCGGCCTTCGAGCAGGAACTGGCCGCGGCCCATGCCAGCGAGCCCATGGACGTGGCGGGCCAACTGGCGGTCTCCGGCGAGCTCAAGCGGGACATGGCTGCCGCCATCGTGGCGGACAGGCTGCTGCGGCTGGCGAAATAGCCTGCGCTCAGCTGATATCCGTGATTTTCGAGAGCTTGCCGTCGCAAAAGACAAATACGGATCGACCGGAGAGCGTTATGGTCTCGCCCCGGCGCCGTCCATCGGGCAGATCGGCCGCCAACACCCCGTGAAAATCCACAGAGATGTTCGCCACGTCGCCGGCTGCTTCAAATCCTGTCATGGTCAGCTTCCGGGACGCGAATACTTTGCTTGATTGCTCCGCCAACGCGCGAAACGCCACAGCGCCCGAGGTTCTCGCGTTGACTTCGCCGTTGGCGATGTTGCTGAATTCGATATCAGGATGCACCGTTTCCATCATGCCCTCGACATCAAGCGCATTATAGGCGGCAAGATATCGCTCGATCAGGGCTCGCTTTGCCTCATCGCGCATGGATGCCTCTGTACAAAAAGCCGCTGCGCATCGTAGTGCTTGTACGCTCCATAACAGAGGAACGGCCGCATCCCGGAACGGCGCATTTTCGCTGGCAACGCGCAATAAAACGCTTCCAGACAGCGTCGAGCCGACGACAGTTGCGGCGCAATTCGCATGCCCGCACCCTCATCCCCTGCCGGGAAAAGCGACAACATTACCCACGCAACGTCTTGTAGTAATTGATCAGCCCGTTGGTCGAGCAATCGTGCGAGGCCACGGGCTTTGCGTCTTCCAGTTCCTTTAGGATCGCGCCCGCCAGCACCTTGCCGAGCTCCACACCCATCTGGTCGTAGGAATTGATGTCCCAGATCGTGCCCTGGGTGAAGATCTTGTGCTCGTAGAGCGCGATGAGCGTGCCGAGCGTCTTCGGGTCCAGGGTGCCGTAGAGGAACGAATTGGTCGGCCGGTTGCCTTCGAAGGACTTGGCCCGGGCCAGCAGCTCCAGGCGCTCGGGCGCGTAGCCCTTGCCGGCGAGCTCCTCGCGCGCCTGCTCCACGGTCTTGCCCCGCATGAGGGCCTCGGTCTGGGCGAAGAAGTTCGACAGCAGCATGTCCTGGTGCCGGCCCAGGGAATTGTGACTTTTGGCCGCGGCCAGGAAATCGCAGGGGATGAGCTTTCTGCCCTGGTGGATCAGCTGGTAGAAAGCGTGCTGGCCGTTGGTGCCGGGCTCGCCCCAGATGATGGGGCCCGTTGTGTAGTCCACGAACCGGCCGTCGTTCGACACCGACTTGCCGTTGCTCTCCATGTCGCCCTGCTGGAAATAGGCGGCAAAGCGCGTGAGGTACTGGTCGTAGGGCAGGATGGCCTGCGTCTGCGCGCCGAAGAAGTTGTTGTACCAGATGCCGAGCAGTCCCATGACGATGGGGACGTTTTGCTTAAGCGGCGCGGTGCGGAAGTGTTCGTCGGCGACAAACGCCCCTTCGAGCATGGCCTCGTAGTTGTCGAAGCCCACGGCCAGGGCGATGGAAAGTCCTATGGCCGACCACAGCGAATAGCGCCCGCCGACCCAGTCCCAGAAGGCGAACATGTTTTCCGTGTCGATGCCGAAGGCGGCGACGGCGGCGGCGTTGGTGGAAAGAGCCACGAAATGCTTCGCCACGGCGGCCTCGTCCCTGGCGTGGGCGAGAAACCAGTCCCGTGCCGTGTGCGCGTTGGCCATGGTTTCGAGCGTGGTGAAGGTTTTGCTCGCGATGATCCAAAGCGTCGTCTCGGGATCGACGCGCTTGAACGTTTCGGCCAGGTGCGTGCCGTCCACATTGGAGACGAAGTGCGCGGTCATGCCGGGCACGGCGTAGTGGGCCAGGGCGAGCGAGGCCATCTGCGGCCCCAGGTCCGAGCCTCCGATGCCGATATTGACCACGTCGGTGATCTTCTCGCCGGTATATCCCTTCCAAGCCCCGGAATGGATGCGCGCGCAGAAATCGCGCATCTGCGCAAGCACCCGGTTGACCTCGGGCATGACGTCCGCGCCGTCGACCAGGATGGGGCGGTTGGCGCGGTTGCGAAGCGCCACGTGCAGCACGGCCCGGTCCTCGGTGCGGTTGATTTTTTCGCCGGAGAACATCGCGTCGCGACGGGCCTCGACGCCCGCCTGCCGCGCAAGGTCGAACAGCAGGGACATGGTCTCTTCCGTCACCCGGTTTTTCGAATAATCGAAGAGGATGTCGCCCAGGCGCAGGGAGAACTTGTCGAACCGGCCGGCGTCGGCGGCGAACAGGTCGCGCATGCGCAGATCCCTGGCGATCTCGAAATGCTCGGCCAGGGCCGCGTAAGCGGGCAGTTCCGTGAAAAGCGGCATGGGGTGCTCCTTGAAGGGAACGGATGAGGTTAGGGCTTTGCCGCACGCGCCGCGGCGGCGGGATGCAGCGGACGGTTGACGCGGCCGAGGATATGCCGGTGCTGCGCCGGAGGTTCCATGGCCAAGTGTCCGTATACCACGAGCTTGGCCCAGTCTTCAATAAAAAGCCAGACGATGCAGTAGCCCCAGATGATCCCGACGTATTCCCAGGGCACGGCGGCCACGAACCAGCCCAGGCCCACGCAGGCCGTGGCCAGGGCCTTGGTGGCCAGGGCCGACCAGATCATGGCCGGCGCGGGATGGGGCGGCGCCCAGAAGGGTTTGCGCGAGCGGGCGACGAAAAGCGTCAGATGCCCGGCGACGGCCAGCTTGAGGAAGATGAAGGACTGGATCTGCGCCAGATCGAGCTTCAGATAGGTCTTGGCCAGGATGAGCAGGCCGAAGGTCTCGATGACGCCAATGACGCCGAGCACGGTAGACAACGTGAGCACGCGGCGCATGTCCCAGCGCACGGGGTTGGGGTCGAGGTAGGTGTTGTCGTAGGCGATGGTCATGATGGGCACGTCGTTGAGAAGCGCGAGCAGGATGATCATGACCGCGGTGATCGGATAGAAGTTGTAGACGAGGATGGCGAGCACCACGAAGAGCATGATGCGGATGGTCTCGGTGATGCGGTAGATGGCGTAGGAGTTCATGCGCTCGAAGATGCGCCGGGCGTATTCCACGGCCTCGACGATGACGGACAAGCCCGGCGCGGTGAGCACGAGGTCGGCGGCGGCGCGGGCCGCGTCCGTGGCCCCGGACACGGCGATGCCGACGTCGGCCTGCTTGAGCGCCGGGGCGTCGTTGACGCCGTCGCCGGTCANNCGGTTCTGGAGCGCCTTGACGATGCCGTACTTGTGCTCGGGAAAGACCTGGGCAAAGCCGTCGGCAGCCTCGATACGCTCCTCCACGTCCACGCCCAGGCGCGAAACATCCGCGCCCTCGGCGAAAAAGCCCCCGGCCGGGACGATGCTCTGGCCAAGGCCGAGCTCCCGGGAGATTTCCCGGGCGATGGCCGTGTTGTCGCCGGTGACCATCTTGACGGCGATGCCGTGTTCGCCGGCCTTGGCGATGGTCGCGGCGGAATCCTCGCGCGGCGGATCGGACAGCGGCAGGATGCCGCAAAAGACCCAGGCCCCCTCCCCGTCCTTGCGCGCGACGCCGAGCGTGCGCGAGCCCTTGGACGCGAGCGCCTCCACGGCGGCGTCGGCCCTTTGTGCATCGGCGGCGGAAAGGGAACACAGCCCCATGACCACCTGCGGCGCGCCCTTGGTCACGCGAAACGCCGCGCCCGCGGCGTCGGTCACGGCCGCCTCGGTGCGCTTGCCCACGGGGTCGAAGGGCGTAAACGCCGTCTGTTTGTAGCCCGCCAGCGCCTTTTGGTCCGGCAGGCTCTCCAGGATCGCCAGATCGATGGCGTCGCGGTCCTCTGCCTTGGAGGCCAGGCCGCCGAGGAGCAGGAGTTCGGCCGCGTCCCTGGCCGCGAAAACGATGGGTTCGCCCAGGGTGAGCCTGTTTTGCGTGAGCGTGCCGGTCTTGTCGGAACAGAGGATGTCCATGCCGGCCATTTCCTCGATGGCTTCCAGGCGCGAGACGATGGCCTTGAGCCTCGAGAGCGCGAGCGCCCCCACGGCCATGGTCACGGACAGCACCGCGGGCATGGCCACGGGGATGGCGGCCACGGTGAGGATGAGCGCGAACTGGGCCAGTTCGAGGATCTTTTCGCCCCGGTCGAGGCCGACGAGGATGAGCACGGCGACCATGGCGAGGGTGAGGTAGATGAGGTAGTTGCCGATGGTCATCACGGCTTTCTGGAAATGGGACGTCGCGCCCGCCGTGGAAACCAGGCGCGCGGTCTTGCCGAAAAACGTGCCGGAGCCGGTGGCCGTGACCACGGCCACCATCTCGCCCTGTTTGGCCACGGCCCCGGAATAGACCGTGTCGCCGACTGTTTTCGCCACGGGCAGGGATTCGCCGGTGAGCGCCGCCTGATCGACGCTCAGGTAGTCGCCCTCGAGGCAGACCGCGTCGGCCGGGATGACGTCGCCCAGGCGCAGGCGGATGACGTCGCCGACGACCAGGGTCGCGGCGTCCACCTCGCCCCAGGCCCCGTCGCGCAGCGCCCTGGCCCGAAGCGCCAGCTGGTTTTTGAGCGCCGCCAGGGCGTTTTCCGCCTTGTGCTCCTCGAAAAAGCCGATGGCCGCGTTGAAGACGAGCAGCACCAGAATGATGGTGAGGTCGGCCCAGTGCCCGACCACGGCCGAGAGGATCGCCGCCGCCTCGATCATCCAGGGGATGGGGCCCCAGAAGTAGCCGCACAGCTTGAGGAGCGGGTTGACCTTCTTCTCGGGCAGGGCGTTGGGGCCGTTTGCGGCAAGACGTTTGGCCGCCTCGGCCCCGGTCAGTCCTTCCGGGGTGGCCCCGGCGTCCTTGAGGACCGCGGCGAGGGGCTTTTTCGCCGCGTCATGCGCTTGATCGGCCATGGGCGTCTCCTTTGGCGGGAATGGGCGAGGCGGGAGAATAAAGGATCATGCCCGCCCATTACCACAGCGCACGGCGATATGCACGGCCCACCGCCGTAATGCCACCCGATGAAACCGTACCGTCACGCGGAAGGCAACGGCGCGCCAAGCGACAGCACGGCCGCGGCGTATCCCGCGCGCAGCGCCTCCATGTAGGCCGCGTCCACGGGGCCCTTCCAGGTCTCGATTTCCGCGAAGCGTTTGGGAATGCGCGTGGCAAGCGGATCGTATCCCGTGGCGAGTTTCAGCCGCCAGCGCGCCCGACGGGCGTTTTCCGCGGCCGCGTCGATGCCGGCCGCGAGCTCCCCGTGTCCGAGGCAGGACAGGGCCGCGGCGACGACCTCGGGCTTGTAGACCTCGCGGGCGAACAGGCAGGCCACGAGGCAGGTCAACAGCACGCGCTCGCGCTCGTCGTCCACGAGGAACTTGACCACCGCGTCCACGTCCTTTTCCTTGTGTTTCTGGTCGTAGGAATAAGCCCCGGTATCCAGGTGGGAATGGCGGAAGGACACGGTCTGGGAGGCGAAATAGGTCTCGCCCGTGGCGTAGCCGGCCATCTCCTGGCCGAGCACGCAGGCGAAGTCCTCGCCGCCGTACTGTCTGGCCGCGACAAGCGCCCCCTGGCCCAGGGCGGCGTAGAAGTCGTTGACCTTGTGGCCGAGCAGCCACATCGCCCGCTTGAAGGCGGCCGCATCGCCGAAGGCAAGCTTCACCTCGGTCTCTTTTTCGGAAACGAGTCCCTTTTGCGTGGCCTCCACGGCCCAGGCCAGGGCCACGCCGGCGGAGATGATGTCCAGGCCCTGGCGGTCGGCCACGTCGTTTATCGCCAGCACCTCGCTCGGGTCGGTGACGCCGAGCATGGGGCCGGCGGCGAAGTTGGGCTCGTGGTCGTAGGCCACCTGGTGGATGGCGAAGCGGTGGGAAGCGGAGAACATCTCGCGCACCATGCCGACGTGGATGCAGCCCACGGGGCAGCCGGCGCAGGCGGCGTTGTGCATGAGCAGCTTTTCCGCGAACGCCTCGCCGGAGATCTTGTCCGCCTCCGGGTCGGTGGTCGCGGCCAGATTGCGCCAGGGCAGGGATTTGAGGGCGTTTAGGGGCAGCACGTTGGCCGGCGTGCCGAGGTTGTGGTATTTCTCCATCATCCCCGACGCGGTGACCTTGTCGTGGATGTCCTTGAAAAGCTTCGGATAGGCCTTGTCCTCGGGGAGCGCCAGGTCGCCGTCGCCCATGACGACGAGCGCCTTGCAGTTTTTCGCGCCCATGACCGCGCCCGCGCCGAGGCGGCCGAAATGGCGGTAGGTGTCCACGTTGATGCAGGCGTAGGCGCTGCCGTTTTCCCCTGCCGGGCCGATGCGCATGATGCTGCGGTGGCCGGAGGCGCCGGCGGCGATCTTGCGCAGGAGCTTGCCCGTGGTGAAGACGTCCGCGCCGCGCAGGTAGTGGACGTCGAGAAGCTCGATGCGCCGCGACCCCACGACGAGCGTGGACAGGCGCGCGGCCTTGCCCGTGACGACCAGCGCGTCGAAGCCGGCGAAGCGCAGGGCCAGGGCCGAGCGGCCGCCGGCGTGGGATTCGGCGTAGTTGCCGTTGTAGGGCGACTTGAAGCCGCACACGGTCTTGCTCATGAGCGGAAAATAGCCCGTGGCCGGGCCGATGGCGAAGATGAGCGGCTGGCCGGGATCGAACGGCGCGGCCGTGGGCAGGCCGTATTTTTCGAAAAGCAGCGCGGCCAGGCCCGAGCCGCCGATGTATCGCCCGCGCCCGGGCACAAGGACGATGTCGCCGCGCCTGGCGGAAAGGTCGTAAACGAGAACGCGGAACAGATCGGGGTCGTTATTTTTCGGCGACATTGCAGCTCTCCAGGCAGGGCGCGGCCGGGGCGGCGGCTTCCACCAGCTCCAGGCAGTCGTGGGGGCAAAAGGGGATGCACTGGCCGCAGTGGATGCACACGCTGGGGTTTCCGGCGGCGTCGAGGTTGATCGCCTCCACCGGGCAGGCGGCCGCGCATTTGCCGCACTGCACGCACAGGGATTTTTTGAGCAGCACCCCGCCGCCGGATTTGCGCGGGCTCATGGCTCCCGTGGGGCAGGCGGCGGCGCAGGGGGCGGGGTCGCAGGCAAGGCAGAGCACGGCCTGGAACCCGCTGGAGACGCCGCCCGTGGAACGGATGCGGATGCCCGCGGTGTTCCAGGAGAAATTCTTATACACCAGCCTGGCGCAGGCCAGGGAGCAGGAGTGGCAGCCGATGCAGCGCTCCATCCGCACGGCGCGATGGACTTTCATGAACAGGGCTCCTTCGGCCTTGCGGCCCAAAAAGACATAATGGTTCCGGGGAATTCCGATCCTCACTGTGGCAGACACGGAGCATTGGGTCAACCGTGACCGGACCACTTGCCGTGCAAAGGTTTTTTGCGCGGGCGGGCCAGGGATTCCTTGACCCGTCCCCGGAATCCGCCTATACCCCTTCTTCCTAACGGGGGCGTAGCTCATCTGGGAGAGCGATGCGTTCGCAACGCATAGGTAGTGGGTTCAAGTCCCATCGCCTCCACCAAGAAAGTCAGGGCCTTGCGGCTATTTGCCGCAAGGCCCATTTTCTTTGCATACAGCATTTTGCATACAAGCTCATACAGCCCGTTGCCAGACGCAAACGCACGTCCAAAAAACATACGTATCTGCTACCCGGCCTTTCGCTGCTCGAGCACAAGCAAGAGCTCCATGCGCAAGACACAGATTCCACCGAAGGTCAATATTCTTTACAAATATTTGCAAACACGTTATTCATTCCATGAAAATTATCAGGCGACATAACATTTAAAATCAATCCATTCTTTTCACGGAACTCTTATTCATTTATCGTCCAGTACGACACGGGACCACCATGACCAAATCTGCTATCTATCCATTGATCGCATTGTTACCACTCACACTCCTTACCATACTCATAGCAACACTCGTTATAAGTCTTTTCCTTTACTTCAAGAGAAGATACCCAAACGACATCGTTATGGGCATATTTCTCGCCTTCTCTGTTGGACCCATCAGTCAATTTTACATCAAGGACTATTCTGTAGTATATTTTATTTTTTCACTCCTGCCATCAGTCATCATGGCATTTTACAACAAGAGTCTTATATTTATTACTTCAACGTTATTTTCTGCAATATTGCTTTTTATCAGAATGAAATATATCACTCCGTACTGGAAAGGGAAATATAATTCCTGGATGGAAATAGGGGCCGTACTGCTCACAAACGGTGAATATTATCCTGCGATCCGTTATCTGAAAAACGCGCTCAAAGACAACCCTTCGGGGCAGGATGCGCTTTGCGCGCTGGGATTGTGCTATGCGAAGCTCCACAAGATGGATAAATCCATTCTCTTCATCAACAAGGCCGCCGACCTTGGCAGCGAAGCCGCGAAAGAATATCTCAAAACAAACTCACTTGTTTCAAAGTAATCTTTGAACCCATTGAAGACAATATATCTCGTCTTCCCTGTGCCACAACAGGAATAAAAGATCGGCCTGCAAAGACTATGATGCAGGTTTTTCCTGGATCGGTGTTTTCCTATAAAATACGCTGTAGCCGTCGTTGCCGAACGCCTCCTCCCAATCCGGCAGGCGGCGCATATTCTCCCAGGCCTTCTCCGATTTCTTGAGCACCACGATGTCCGCGCCGTATTTGTCGAGGAACGTCCCGGCATCGCTTTTGCCGTTTACGAAAGCGAAATAGGCGTCGGTATAGGCGTCGTCGTAGACCGTCTCGTAGCGGCCATCCATGCCGATCTTAAACGACGGCGGCAGCTCCCACAGCAGATACTCGCCCCAGGCGAACTGCGGCATGATCCGGCCCGCGCGCTTCGTGGCCAGGATGTGGCGCAGGCCGTCCACGGGATAATACATGAATCCGGCTCCCGGGTCGTGGGCGGCAACGTCCGTAACCACGATGCGCGCGATGCCCCGCCGCCAAAGCGCCGCCCCCTGCCACACGCCGTAGCCCAGGGCCGCAAGGGCCAGACACGGCAAAACCACCCGGCGAAACGGCGCAAACCACGCGGCAAGCCGCTCCGCATACGCGTCCAGATAGGCCGGCACGTACAAAATGATGGCCAGGCACAGGTAGGTCAGCATGCGCACGGACTTGGCCGCGGCGAAAAGGAACCCGAACAGCATGAGCAGCGAAATCGCCTCGCGCCTGCCCTTGCCCAGAAGCGCGGCGACCACGACGCTGAGCGCCAGCGTTGCGAAAAAGACGCCAAAGTCCGGGTTGCCCCGGACGAAATGGAAAATGCTCTGCCACTCCAGGATGTCCGGCCGGGAATGGCCCCAGGCGTAGAGGAAAAATTTCCACACCGCCGGCCCGTAGGGCGTGACGCACGAGGCGGCGAAACAGCCGAGGAGCACGAGCGCGTAACGCGCGGCCAGCCTCCGCTCACCGTTTAAAAACGCGCCCACGCCGTACGCGCCAAGCGCGAGAAACCCCACCGCCACCTCGCCGTGCAGATTGGCCCAGAACGCGAACAAGGGCAGGAGCCACAACGCATACATGAAACGCTTGCGGCGGCACAGCTCCAGCACCAGCACCGTGACGGCGAAGAACAGATGGGAAAAGACCTTGGCCCGCACGGGGCTTGCGTTCATGGAGAAAACGGGCATGACGTAGAGGATGGCGCAATACGCCGTGGCCTGCCGCCCGCCCCGGCGCACGGCCACGAGCACAACAGGGACAAGCGTCGCAAGGAGCGCGGCGTACTTGAGCCATTGCAGGAATGCGAGGCCGAACTGCGCCACGGCCTTGTCATAGAGCACGCCGAGCAGCCACTCGTGGTAGACCCAGACGTCCTTGACGGGCGTGAAGGCGAAGACGTCCTTGTAGGGAAAGCCGCCCTCCCGGAAAAGCCGGCCAAAGGCGAGGTAACCCCAGAGGTCCGGGTCGGCGTTCATCCTGGCCGTGTGAGAGAGGAGGTACACACCGAGCACAGCCCACAGGACACACCACGACACCTTGTTCGTCCATCCGCCGCCCCGCGCAGTCGTCGCCGCCATCGCCCTCCCCTTTCGCGACCCGCTCCCGGGCGCGCCTGCGTCAATCCCATCCGCTTCCCGGCAATCCGCCAAACCGGGGTCTTTCAAACGCCTTGCCTTTTTCCGCGGCGCGGGACAAGCGCCCTGCCCCCTCCCCCAACCGGCCGCCGGAGCGGGAATTCCCGGCCAGCCATTGCCCCTTATGCCGCTTTGGTGCATAGATATGAAAAAATGTCCGCCGCGAGGTCGTCTTGCCCCCATCCGCCCGCGCACTGCTCGCCCGTCTGGCCCCGGATTTTCCTGCCCGGCATGTGGGGGAGATCTATACCGAAACCACGGAATTCATGCGCATCGGCCACGGCGACGTCATCAACCTGGGGGAGCGCCATTTCCTGGTGCTGCGCGACGAGGCCGAACGCCGTTTCGGCCTGGAGGACCCGAAATTCTGGGTCAAACGCTGCCGCGACCTGCAAACCGGGCAGCGCCGCATCCTCAAGCTCGTGTTTCACGAATCCTTTCCCATGACCATCGGATCCATGGTCGTCACCTGCACGCGCAGCCCGCGCAAGGAATCGCGCATCCTCGATCTCGTGCGCGGCGACGACCGCTTCATGCAGGGCGAAACCATCCCCGATACGGCGGGCAACCCCGTGCGCATCCTCGACGTAGTGCCGGGCAAGCGCCTGGACGAAAAGATCGAGGCCCTGGAAATGCCGCACAGGGACTATTTCTTCGAACTCTTCCCGGAGGTGCTCACGCACTTCATCGAGGCCTGCCAGGCCATCGCCTGGCTGCACGCGCGCAACGAGAAGCACGGCGACGTCCGCCGCGACCATCTCTACGTGCGCTACGACTCCGGGACCTATACCTGGATCGATTTCGACTACACTTTCGACTTCCAGGACAGCCCGTTCGGCCTGGACCTCTTTGGCCTGGGCAACATCATTCAATTCTTGGTCGGCATGGGGCAGCACACCACGCAGTCCGTCCCGCCGGAAGTCCGCGCCCGTATCACGACGGAAGACTGCTCCATCATGTTTCCCAACCGCATCGTCAACCTGCGCAAGCTCTTCCCCTACGTGCCGGAAGCGCTCAACAACGTGCTGCTGCGCTTTTCCATGGCGGCCAACGTTTTTTACGACGCGACGCCCGACCTCATCCGCGACCTCGAACGGGCGCTCGACGCCGTGCGCAGCCAGCGCTGACCCAATCGCCAAACGGAGCGGCCATGAACATCGAAAAAATCCTGATCGCCTTCGACGGCTCGGAAAACTCCCGGCGCGCCGTGGCCTACACTGCGGCCATGGCCGGGTCGGGACCGCAGCGCCTCGTGACCGTGGCGGCCATCGAACGGCCGCCGGACCGCGACCTGTTTCCCGACGACGCGTCCTGGAAGGAGGAATGCGCGCACCGTGTGACGCTCATCCACAAGGCCCTGGCCGACGCCCGCGACATGTTGCTCGCCGCGGGTCTGTCGCCCGCCTGGGTGGAGACGCGCTTCGTGGAGAGCTGCCGTTCGCCGCTGCGCGAATCGCGCGAGTGCAGCATCGGCACGAGCATCGCCCTGGAAATCCTGCGCCTGGCCGATGAGGGCGGCTACGGCACGGTGGTCGTCGGCCGGCGCGGCGTGTCCAAGCAGGAGGAATTCCTCTTCGGCAGCGTCTCGACAAAGATCATCCAGGCGGCCAAAGGTCTGGCTGTCTGGGTGGTGGCGTAGGGGAAACGGCCGCCGCCTCGAACCGCCCGCCAGGCTGCGCCGGATACAGGAGCCAGACGCGGCGCTTGGCGCCCTTTTTCCCGAACACCCGGTCGAATGCCGCGCCATAAGCCGGATCGCCGTAATGCAGGGCGGCCAGGCGCAGCAGCAGCGCCTGACCTTGCGCATGCCCCACTGGCGTGATCTGCTCGTAGGGCCAGGGAGCGCCCTGGCCCAGGTACGGCATGAGGAATTCCAGCGCCCGCCTGGGGCCGCCCTTGTCCGTTGCGGCAGCATGCCACAAGTCGAGCCCGAGCCGGTCGCCGAGGAGCATCAGGCGAAACAGCGCCTCCAGGTTGCTCAGGCTGTAGCTCAGCGACCGCGTGCGGGCGAGCTCCAGCGGCTGCGCGCCGTCCGGCGCAATCTGGGCGGCCGCGCGCTCGGGAAACCGCGCCAAGGCTTCCCTGGCCTGCTGCGGCCGACCGCAGAAAAGCGCGCAGCCGGCGACCTGGACGTCGTACCAACTGCCGTGGTTGTTTCGGGCCTCGCGCGCCTGCCGGCCTTGGGGACTTTCCAATAGCCAATCGAGATAGGCGGCGACCCAGGCCCGCAATCCGGCCATGTCCGCTTCGCTCCAGGCCCGCGAACCGGAAAGCAGCGTCGCCGCGTCGCACACTTCCGGAAGACGGCGCGCGTCGATGATGCCGAACCCCGATCCCTGCGCCTTGCCGGGCGTCATCTGGGCAAAACGCAAATGCGGTCGCATGGCCGTTGCCGGATCGAGGAAAAACGTGCGCAGCAGCAGCGACGCCCGCCCGGCCATGGCCTCGTCGCCGGTATACCAATAGCCCAGGGCCAAAGCGCAAACATTCTCGGACAGACTCTCCAGCCTCGCAACGTCGCCCTGCCGCGAGGGGGGATAGACCTCGCCGTCGCGGTGCAGCGGGGGCAGGCCGTCCGGCTTGTCCGGATCGGGCCACCAATAAGGGGCGAGGCTGGCGTAGTCGTGGACGTCTCCGCCCGGCGGCGGTGTCGTTTTGGCCGTGACCGTGAAGGGGCCGGCGGCCATGGCGTCCGCGCACTCCTCGCGAAGCCGCGCCAGGGCCGGGGCAAGGGCCGGGTCGCCGGCTGCCGCGGCTTCGCGGGCTGCGACAAGAACGTCGTGCGAAGAAAAAAGCAGCCGGTCGGCATCGCTGCCGGCCAGAGCGCGCGTTGCGCCAAGCAGCAGCAAGGCGAACAGCAGCCA
>DQED01000313.1:0-181 GCA_003525525.1 Desulfovibrio sp. | reverse complement strand
CATCCCCTTCCCCGCCGGTCAGTCGCCGCGCCAGGCGCAACGCCGCACGCAGGCTGCCGGTGTCGGCCTCGCCCGTGCCGACGAGCGCGAAGGCCGTTCCGTGACCGACGGAGGTGCGCACGAAGGGCAGGCCCAGGGTGACGTTCACCGTCTCGCGAAAGTGCAGCATCTTGAGCGGCGG
>DQED01000311.1:170-13710 GCA_003525525.1 Desulfovibrio sp. | reverse complement strand
CCCTCCTGGCCGCCGGAGGCATTGGTCTAAACTCTTTACTCTTTGTTCCGAATAACCGACCGGGGCTTGCTGCCTTCCTGGGGGCCGAGGAGGCCGTCGCGCTCCATTTGTTCGATGAAGCGGGCGGCCCGGTTGAAGCCGATGCGGAAGCGCCGCTGGATCAGCGAAATGGAGGCCTTGCCCTGCTCCATGACGAATTCCACGGCTTGCGGGTAGACCGCGTCGGAAGCGGTGTCGTCGCCGCCTTCGCCGCCGAGTTCCCCTCCGCCGCCGTTGCCGTCCTTCTGCCATTCGCTGAAATCGAGGCGGTAGCTCGGCGCGGCGTGGCTCTTCCAGTGTTCGACCACGGCGGCGGTTTCCTCGTCGGAGACGAAGGCCCCGTGCATGCGCACGGTCTTGCCGCCGCTGGGTTTGAAGAGCATGTCGCCGCGTCCCAGCAGGTATTCCGCGCCCACGGCGTCGAGGATGGTGCGCGAATCGTGCTTGCTCGTCACCTGGAAGGCGATGCGCGTGGGGAAGTTGGCCTTGATCAGCCCCGTGACCACGTCCACGCTCGGGCGCTGGGTGGCCAGGATCAGGTGGATGCCGGCGGCGCGGGCCAGCTGGGCCAGGCGCACGATGCTGACTTCCACTTCCTTGGCCGCGGTCATCATGAGGTCGGCCAGCTCGTCGATGACGATGACGAGATAGGGCAGGGGCTCGAGCTCGGCCAGTTCGTCGGGGCGCTTGTCGCCCATTTTCTCGAGCTTTTCGTTGTAGCCGGCGATGTTGCGCACGCCAAGGAGCGCCATGGCCTCGTAGCGCCGGTCCATCTCGGCCACGGCCCAGTCCAGGGCGGATTTGGCCATGGCCGTCTCGGTCACGACCGGATGCACGAGATGGGGCAGATCGTTGTAGACCGAGAGTTCGATGCGCTTGGGATCGACGAGCAGGAGCTTCACCTCGTCGGGCGTGGCCTTGTAGAGGATCGAGAGCAGGATGCCGTTGATGCACACGCTCTTGCCCGAGCCCGTGGCGCCGGCCACGAGAAGGTGCGGCATGCGCGCGAGGTCCGCCACCTGCGGCCGGCCCTGGATGTCCTTGCCGATGGCGAGCGTCAGCTTGGACGGCGAGGCGCGGAAGGCCTCGGTGTCGAGTACCTCGCGGAAATAGACGGTCTGGCGCTTGGCGTTGGGGATCTCGACGCCCACCGTGTCCTTGCCCGGGATGGGGCCTTCGATGCGCACGGCCAGGGCCTTCATGGCCAGGGCCAGGTCCACGGAAAGGCCGACGATGCGGCTGATCTTGACGCCGGGCGCGGGCTTGACCTCGAACATGGTGACGACCGGCCCGGGCACCACGCGCATGACCTCGCCCTGAATGCCGAAGTCATTGAGGCAGGTGATGAGGCTCTCGGCCTGGCGGCGGCAAACCTCGGGATCGACGGGCGCGTTGCCGGTCGCGGGCGGCACGCTGAGCAGGTCAAGCGTCGGTATCATGTCGCCGGATTTGGCTGCGGGCCTGGGCGCGGGTCTGGCCGGTTTCGGCGCGGCCGGTTTTGCGGGGGCCGGGGCCACGTTCTGCATGGGCGAGGGGTCCTCGTGCGCGGGTTTCGCGCCGGCCTTTGGCGCGGGCTCGTCCGTGCGCACCTGGTGCACGATGGCATCGAGGAAGCGGTCCACGGCCTCGGTCGGTTCCTTGGCCGGGGCCGCGACAGGCACGGGCTTGGCCGCCGGCGCGACGGTCGTCTCCGGATCCTTGGCCGCCTTGGCCTTTTCGCGCGCGGGGCGCGCCTTGGGCTTGGCCGCCGGGGCGATCTCCTCCCCGTCGAGCTCGAATTCGGGCTCGGGTTCCGGCTCGGGGGCGCGGGGCTTGGCCGGACGCTGCGCTTCCCGCTCCGCCCTGGCCTCGGCGCGGCGTTCGCGCCAGGCGCTCCAGGCGTCGAGACAGCGCCAGCACTGCTCGTTGAGGACGGCCATGACCGGCTGCCAGAAATTGCTCCAGGTCAGGCCGAAGGTCAGCTGCACCGCGGCCACCAGGGCGCAGCCCAGAAAGAAATAGGCTCCGAAAACACTCAGGTAATGGTTGAAGAACTCGAAAAGCGACCTGCCGACCCCGCCCCCGCCCCGGACGTTGCCGAGGCTCAAACCGAAAAGTCCCCAGGACGATCCCAGAAAGGCGAGCAGGACCAGGGACAGGAAAAAGGCCCCGGTCCCGCGCCAGAACGGCAGCTTCAGGCGCGGCGCGAACAGGCGCAGGCTGCGCCAGACGATCCAGCAGGGGATGAGGTAGGCCCAGACGCCGAAGGATTCGGCGAGCAGGCCGCCAAGGTAGGCCCCGACCAGCCCGGCCTTGTTGGCCACGCCGCGTCGGGCCGAGACGGACTGGTTGAACCCCGGGTCGCCCGCATTGTACGTGTACAGGGCGACGCAGAGAAAAACGGCCAGGAAAAAGGCGGCCAGTCCCACGATCTCCCGGGTGACCCGGAAGCCCGGCTGCCCGCCCTTTCCGGCGTCCTTGCCGTTATTGCGTGCGGCACTTCCCATTATTGCGCTTCTGGAAGCAGGTTTTCGCATGGCGCGCGGCGGGAAACACGGTGGTTTCCCGCAGGCGCGACGCTATTCCCTGCCGATGTAGCCGCCCGTGCGGGTATCCACCTTGATCTTGTCGCCGGTGTTGATGAAAAGCGGCACGAGGACCGTGATGCCCGTTTCGACCACGGCCGGCTTGGTCGCGCCGCTGACCGTGTCGCCCTTGACCCCGGGCTCGGTGTCCTTGATTTCGAGCACGACCGAGGCCGGCAGGTCCACATCCAGGGGCGCGCCCTTGTAGAGCAGCATCTTGAGTTCCATGCCGTCCTTGAGGTAGCCGCCCTTTTCGCCGAGCGGCCCCGCGCCCACATGCAGCTGCTCGTAGCTCTCCATGTCCATGAAGACGTATTCCTCGCCTTCGCGGTAAAGGTACTGCATCTCCTTGCTCTCGAGGTCGGGCTTGACCATCTTTTCGCCGGAACGAAAGGTGTTTTCCACGACCCGGCCATTGATCATGTTCTTGAGCTTGGTGCGGATGAACGCACCGCCCTTGCCCGGCTTGACGTGCAGGAAATCGACGATTTCATAGGGCACGCCGTCCATTTCGATTTTCAGTCCCCGGCGGAAGTCGGTGGTCGAAAGCATTGTCGCTCCTTCACATGAAGTTTGGATTGTCGGTGATGTGCCGCCACAGGGCCAGGACGGCCAGGGCGTATCCGGTGAGTCCGAAACCGGCGATGCAGCCGATGCAGTTTCTGCCGATGATGCTTTTTTGCCGAAGCGGCTCGTCGGTGCGGGCGAAGATGTTGGAGATATGGACCTCGACGCAGGGGATGCCGATCCAGGCCAGGCAGTCGGCCAGGGCCAGGCTCGTATGGGTGTAGGCCCCTGCGTTGAGCACGACGCCGTCGAGGCCGTCCTTCCAGGCCTGTTCCAGCCGGTCGATGCAGTGGCCTTCGCTGTTGGCCTGGTGGAATTGCAGTTCCAGGCTCGCGGCGTCCGGGCCGAGCATCTCGGCCACCATGTCCGGGAGATCCTCTATGGTGCGGCGCCCGTAGATCTCGGGCTGGCGCACGCCGATGAAGCCGAGGTTGGGGCCGTTTAACACAAGCAGTCTGACCTTGCGCATACTGTCTTCCTTAAAGTCAGGCCCCGGAAGCGCCGGCCTTGACGGCGCGCGCGGAGCCGGTCACAACGCCGCAATGGATACCACGGCGCAACAGAGAACGGAACTGGACCTGGAGCTTCTCGCCACGGCCTACCTGTCGGAGCAGCTGCCGGCGCTCGACGCGCCGCAGATCGCCCTGGCCGGTCGCTCCAACGTCGGCAAATCGACGCTGGTCAACTGCCTGGGCGGTCGCAAGGCCCTGGCCAAGATCAGCGCCACGCCCGGCAAGACCCGCAGCATCAACTTCTACCAGTCCCGGACCGCCGGCTATTGCCTGGTCGATCTGCCGGGCTACGGCTACGCCCGCTGTTCCATGGGGGAGCGGGAAAAATGGGCCAAGCTCATCGAGGCCTACCTGCGCAAGACGAACCTGTTGCGGGCCGTGGTCGCCCTGGTCGACTGCCGCCTGCCGCCCCAGCGTCTGGACATTGAGCTGGTCGACTGGCTGCGCGTCCGGCGCATCCCTTTGATCCTGGTGCTGACCAAAGCCGACAAGTGCAAGCAGCGCGACCGGGAAGCCCGGAAAAAAGAGTGGCGGGAGCTGGCGCGCCCCGCCTTCCCGCCGATCCTGTTTTCCGGCAAGACCGGCCTTGGCCGGGAAGCGCTGTGCCGGATCCTGGCCGAAGCCGCCTTCAGTTCCGGGGAGACTCCTCCCGTTCCTTGAAGAAACCGACCAGGAACTCCGCATCCTTGGGGCTCATGTTGAAATTCATGGCCGCCTTGTTGATCAGCGCGGACACGGGCTCCCCCGTCAGCTCGCGCTGGCCGTCGATCCATTTGACGGCGCGGCGCAACAACTCGCCCTGGGGCATGATGGTGGTCATCGGGCCTCCTTGCTCAGGGGCAAGGCATACACGAGGCCGCGCCCGCTTGCAACTTGCCTGCCTGTGGGATAGCACCGCCGGGATAAATCGTCCTCGGAGAACGCGCCCGTCATGACTGAATCCATCGCCGCCACCGTCCTTGGCCTCGTCGAGGGAGCCACGGAATTTCTGCCCGTTTCCTCCACCGGCCACCTCATCCTCGTCGGCCACCTCCTCGGCTTCACGGGCGAGAAGGCCGACAGCTTCGACGTCATCATCCAGCTCGGAGCCATCCTGGCCGTGGTCGTCCTGTATTGGAAACGCTTCTGGTGGCTCGTCTCGCCCAAGGCCCTGCACGCCTTTTCGGGACTACGCGGGATCTGGCTGCTCTTTCTTACGTCGTTGCCGGCGGGACTGGTCGGCTTTGCCGCGCGCAAGACCATCAAGGCGCACCTGTTCGGCCCGGTGACGGTCGCCCTGGCTCTGGCCGTCGGCGCGCTCATGATCTTCTGGGTGGAATCGCGCAGCAAACGCGACCGCTTCTACACCCTCGACGAAATGACGCCGGCGCTGGCGTTCGGCATCGGCTGCTTCCAGTGCCTGGCGCTGTGGCCGGGCTTTTCGCGCTCCGCCGCGACGATCATGGGCGGCATGCTGCTCGGGGCCAAGCGGAGCCTGGCCGCCGAATACTCGTTTATAGCCGCCGTGCCGCTGATGTTCGCGGCCACGCTCTACGACTTCTACAAGAGTGCGGCGCTTTTTTCCGCCGACGACATGGGGATACTCGGCATCGGCTTCGTGGTTTCCTTCCTCTCGGCCCTGGTCGCGGTCAAGACGTTCATCGTCCTGGTCAAGCGGGTGTCCTTGCGGCCCTTCGCCTGGTACCGACTGGCGCTGGCCGCGGCGGTGTTCCTGTTCTGGCCCAAGGGGCAGTTCTAGGCGCTGCAATAAAATGCTGTCAAAAAATGCTTGCCAAGGTTGGAGGAAACGTTTAAATACCCGTTTCTCCGCTGACGGGGACATCTGGCGAGGTAGCTCAGACGGTTAGAGCATGCGGCTCATATCCGCAGTGTCGGGGGTTCAATTCCCTCCCTCGCTACCACGAATTCCATGGAAACCGGACATCAAGTCCGGTTTCTTTTTTATTACCGGGATGTTGCAACGCACCACCCCCCGTCGTCCGTCCTGGACAAACCGGTCTGACGCGACTATGATCGTTTGGATGCGACACTCTCCGCTGCCGCTCCGGCGCGCGTTCCCCTTTACGATCTCCACCACCGCCCTTGTGGCGGCGCTGGCCGTCGTCCTGGTTGCGGCCGCGCCCGGTCTGGCCAGGAAAACCAGGGCCGCGCAGGCGGTTTCCACGGCCGCGCAGGCCGAATCCGCCGCCGACCTCCTGGTCCGCTCGGGCAGGGAGCCACGCAAGATCCTTCTCGTCGGCGACTCGTTCGCCCAGGGCCTGGGCCTGACCATGCCCCAGTCGCTCGGGCAGAAGTCCCAGGCCGCCCTGGCCAACAGGGGCAAGGTCTCGAGCGGCCTCAATTCACCGCAGTTCTACGACTGGGAAAAGGCGCTGACGACGTACCTCGACGCGGAAAAACCCGATGTGCTGCTGGTCATGCTCGGCGGCAACGACGCCAAAAACGGCCGGGGCACGCCGCAGTGGGCCCAGGACTTCTCGGCCAAGGCAAAACGGTTTCTGGACATCGCCGCCGGACATGGCGTGACGGTCTATTGGGTGGGCCTGCCGCCCATGCGCGAAAAGGCCTACAGCCAGCGCGCCTGGACCGCCAACGAGGCCATGCGCGCGGCTTGCGGCGCAGCCGGGTCCTGCCGCTTCATCGATTCCTGGGACCTGTTCGCCGACGCCTCGGGCCGGTTCTGTCCCAAGAAAACCCTGGCCGGCAAGGCCGTCTCCCTGCGTGGCAAGGACGGCGTCCATTTCACAACCGCCGGCTGCCGCCTGCTGACGGACCGTATCGTCCTGGCCATGGCCGATCCCCGCTGATCCCGCCGAGCCCCCCATCCGCATCCACAACCCGCGAGCAAAGCCACGGCCCATGAGCTGGAAAAAAGCCTTTTTCGTATACGTCATCGCCCTGGCCGTCGCCGCCATGGTCAACATCGAAAAAGTATCGGTGTGGGTGGACGACCATCTGGCCGACGGCCCGGCTCCGGGTCTGGCCCGCCAGGTGCGTCTGGCGCGCAACCTCTGGCGCGAATCCGGACTCGGTCCGGCGTCGCGGTCCCTGGACTGCGCCCTGGCCCCGTATTTCGACGAGACCTACAAGAACTCCCTGGCCTGCCGCGACGAGCCCAACACCGAGGCCGAGATCCTGGCCCTCAAAAACCGCCTGGACCCCAACCAGCCGGTGCTCAAGCCCGACATCCCCGTGGACACCGGCGACCTGCTCGCCGCCCTGGCCCCGCCCAAGCCGCCCCTGGCCGCGGAAGACGCGTCGCTACCTTCTGTCCAGCCGCAAACTGCCGCAGCCCCGCACGCGGATCAGGCCGGTCCGTCCCTGGGCCAGGCGAAGCTCACCGGGCCGCGCAAGCTCCTGGTGGTCGGCGATTCGCTGGCCATCGGCCTGTCGCTGTCGCTGCGCCGGAGCATGGCCGAATTCGAAAACGTCCAACTCATCGAGGAAGGCAAGGTTTCGAGCGGTTTGGCCAATCCCAAGTACTACGACTGGGGCAAGGCCCTGCGCGTGTTCCTGGACAAATACAAGCCCGACGTCGTGGTCATCATGATGGGAGCCAACGACGCCAAGTACATCAACATCAATGAAAAACCGCGCCCGCCCGGAAGCACGAACAAGACCTGGCCCGAGGTCTTTTCCATGCGCGTCGAGGATTTTCTGGGGGCGTTGCAGGAACGCGGCATCCGCAACTACTGGATCGGGCTGCCGATCATGGGCGATCCGTCCTACGCCAAGCAGGCCGAGGTCATGAACGACATCGTCAAGACCGAATGCGGGCGGTTTGCCACGAGCCGGTTCCTGGACACCTGGTCGCTGCTGACCGACGCCCAGGGCAACTATTCGACGTTTCTGCCCAACGACAAAGGGGTCAAGATCAAGGTCCGGGCCAACGACAAGGTCCACTTCACGGTCGCCGGCGGCGACATCCTGGCCCAGTCCTTCCTGACCTCCCTGGCCAAGGAAATGGAGCTGCGGCCCAAAACCCCGGATACGTCCCATGCTTCTTCCCTGCGCGCCCCGTAACGGGCGCGCCACGCTTGCCGGCCGCAACCGCCGTGACGGTCCGTCCCGCTCCCGAACCGGCCGCTTCGTCCTGGCCTGCGCGCTGTGCGGCCTGTGTTTGCTCGGGGCCGCCTGCAACGGCGACGGCAACGATACGCCCCCCCCGCAGCACGCCGACCTCGCGCCCACGGACGTCTTTTCTCTGCGTGCCCCCAAACCGACCCGCACCGCCACGGCGCGAAAACTCCTGGTGGTCGGCGACTCGCTCTCCATCAGCCTCGGCGAACAACTCGAACGGGCGCTCGCCGGCACGCCCGGCCTCGATTTCAGCCGCGACGGCACCAGGTCCACGGGCCTGACCCGCCCCGAACTCCTCGACTGGCCGGCCCGCATGCGCGAGCACATGGCCCGGGAAACCCCTGACATCGTGGTCATCATGCTCGGGGCCAACGACGTCATGCCCGTGGAGGGCCCGGACGGATCGCGCATTTATTTCGACAACCCGGCCTGGGTCGAGGCGTACGCGGCCAAAGCCAAAGAATTGGTGGCGATCTGCCGCGCGGCCAACCCGGACGTGCGCATCTACTGGATCGGCGTGCCGTCCATGGGCGAGGGGTCGCTCGCGGTCGGGGCCAAACAGGTCAACGCGGCCCTGTCCGGCATGTGCGCCGCCACGGGCGGCTGCCGCTTCGTGGACACGCAAACCTCCTTTTCCGACCCCTCGGGCCGCTTCACCCGCCACGGCCGCGACGCGGCGACCGGCGACGCAGTGCTCTTGCGCACGCCCGACGGCGTGCACATGACCGACAGCGGCGCGAAGCTGCTCGCGGGTGTGGCCATGGCCGCCGTGGCCGCCGGCGAGAAACTGCCCCCGAGCGCCGGAGCGGACGAACTGCGCGCCTACGCCCGGGATCTGCGCCCCCTGGCCGAGGCAACGCCGGAACCGGTCCGGGTACCGCCCGTCTCCAAAGCCAAGCCCAGCGGCAAAACCTATGCCGTCAAAAAAGGCGACACCGTCCTCGGCATCGCCCGCAAGCTCGGCGTGCCCGCGGCCGATCTGGCCGCGGTCAACCCCAGCGTGGATTCCACCCGCCTGTCGCTTGGCCAGGAACTGCGCATCCCGGCCAAACGCAAACGCTAGCCGGCCCGGGGCGTGGCGCCCGACGGCCGTACGCCCTCGTCCCCGGCGAGATGCGTCCGTATCGCGGTGAGCAACGCCTCATAATCCACAGGTTTGGCGAGATAGCCGTCCATGCCCGCAGCGAGCAACGCCTCGCGGTCCCCGGCCATGGCATGGGCCGTGAGCGCGATGATCGGAATGCGCCGCCTTCCTTCCTGGGCCGCAGCCTCGCGGATGGCGCGCGCCGCTTCCACGCCGTCGAGCACCGGCATGCCGACATCCATCAGGATGAGGTCCGGCTGGTAGGCCTTGGCCAGTTCCACGGCCTCCCCGCCATCCTTGGCCACGAGCACGCTGTGGCCGTCTTTTTCCAGGATGCGCCTCACGGCCAGGGCGCTGATCGCGTCGTCCTCGGCCACGAGCAGGCGTCGGCTGGCCACAGGGGGCGCAACGGGCGCCGTGACCCGCGTCGGACGGATTGCCGCGCTTTCGCCGTGTACGAGCGGCAGGGCGCACAGGCAGCGCGTGCCTGCGCCGACCTCGCTTTCCATGGTCACGACCCCGCCCATGAGACCGACGAGCCGACGCACGATGGCGAGCCCCAGCCCCGCGCCCTGGAAACGCCTTGAAAAGGAGCGCTCCACCTGGTGGAAGGCCTCGAACACGGCATCCAATTCCTCGGCGGGAATGCCGACCCCGGTGTCGGCTACGGTAAAAAGTACGCTCCCCGCGCCCGAAGCGTCCGTGGGCCCAGCCCAGACCGTAAGGCGCACCCCGCCCTGGCGCGTGAATTTCACGGCGTTGCCGACGAGATTGTAGAGGATCTGCCGCACACGGCCCTCGTCGCCGCAGAGCGTGTCCGGAACGCCGGCCTCGACGGTGACGTCCCAGGACAGCCCCGCTTCCAGGCAGGCCGGCTCGAAGGCGGCCGTGATTGCGGCCAGCAGGTCGGAAAGCCGAAACGGCTGGTTTTCGAGGCCGAGCTTGCCCGACTCCACGCGCGACAAGTCCAGGATATCGCTTAAAAGACGCGTCAAGCGGCGACAGGAAACCAGCGAGGCGTCCACGTATTGGCGTTGCTCCCCGGTCAGGGCCGTGTCTGCCAGCAGTTGGGCCATGCCGTGGATGCCGTTCAAGGGGGTGCGCAATTCGTGGCTCATGTTGGCCAGAAATTCGCTTTTCACCCGGCTGGCCGTTTCCGCGGCCTCCTTGGCCGCAAGCAGCGCGGTCGCGTCCCGACGCCTGGCGACCATGCGCCAGACCGTATCCATGAGCAGCGCGGCGAAATGGATGTCCGACTCCCCGTACGCCTCGGGCTTGCCGACCAGGACCAGCAGCGCGACCACAGTATCCCCGGCCACCGCAGGCACGCACAGGGCCTCGCCGGCGGTCTCGTCCTCGCGCTTTCCCGCAACGATCACGGGGCGGCGCAGGCGCACCGCTTCCAGCCATTCCCCCAGCGCCTCCAGATCCTGAGGTCCGTCTTCCCAGAGCCCCCGACAGGCCGCCTTGCCGCACGAGGCGGCAAGCAGCAGCCCGCCGTCCGTTTCGCCGCGCACGAACAGACAGCCGTAGCGGCTTTCGGTCAATGCTCCGGCTTGCGCCGCGACATGGGCGAACAGGGCATCAAGGGAAGCCGCCTCCATCTGCGTGACTGCAAAAAGGCTTTTCATCCGGGCTTCGCTGGCGCGCACCTGCTCCTCTTTGCGTCTGCGGTCCGTGACGTCGCGAAAAAACACCAGCGCGCCGTCGTCCCCTTCCCAATCCACCGGCACGGCCGCCACTTCGGCGATGAACGGCTCCCCGTCCAGACGCAACATGCTATGTTCGCCCATGGGCACCGCGAGCCGGTCCTCGTTGAGCCTGCGGATGCGCGCACGGACCTTGTCGCGAAACGGCAGAGCGACCCGTTCCAGCACGGGCGTGCCGAGCAACCCGCCGGGACCCGGTACGCCGAAGAACCTCCGCGCGCTGGGATTGACATAGGCGAAAGCGCCTCGTGTCTGCACAAAGATACCGTATGGGGCGTTTTCCACCAGCAGGCGGAAACGCTTTTCACTTGCAACCAAGCGGCGCAGCGCCTCCTGGCGGTCGGTGACGTCCATGACGATGGAATACAGCAGGATGCGGTCGTCAAGCCGGATCGGACCTGAATAGACGTTCACGTCGCGAATGCGGCCGTCGGCGAGCCTGTGCCGGAACTCGAACGTGCGTTTGCGGCCGCTTTGGGCTTCCGCCATGGCCGCGCGGACCTCCTGGGCCGGCTTGGTGTTGATGTCCGCCATGCGCCGTTGCCTGATCTCCTCGCGCGTCCAGCCGTAGTAGGCGCAGGCCGACGGGTTGGCGTCCGCGACGGCTCCCGTTTCGGGATCGATCAACAGCATGGCGGCATGGTTGTTCTCGAAAAGGCTCTGATAGCGCGATTCGCTTTCGACAAGGCGGGAAAGCAGACGGTTGCGCGCCAGACGGCGCACCAGCAACAGCCCCAAGGCGACCGTGAGCGGCGGATACAGGGCGAGCATCGGCAGGCCGACGGTTTCCAGCGTTTCACGGGCGACGGGAAGCGGCAGCAGAAAGGTGCAGGCCAGCACGAGGACGTGGAGCACGATGCCGAACGCCAGGAGATTCCAGGGGGTAAGTCCGGCCAGTTCCCTGACGCCCCAGCGCCTCCAGGCCAGGCCGCAACAGCCGGAAACGACCGTCGTGGCCAGGCCCATGTATACCCCGACGCCGCCCTGGACAAGGCGCAGCGATGCGGCCATGGCCATGGCCACGACCGTGGGCAGGACACCGAAAAAAAGACCGGCCACGCCGAGGAGGATGGAGCGGGTGTCGAAGAACAGGCCCGGCCGCAGATCCCAGGGATTGAGCATCACGGCCATGGCCATGCCGCCGAGGCAAAGCCCGGCCAGGGCGCGCTTTTGCCAGGAAGGGCGGCCGATCTCCGCCCGCGTCAAGGAATCGTAGACGAACGCCAGGGCGACGAGCAGGGCGGCGTTGTTGACCAGTCCCAAAAACACGGTTTTTGAAATCGGCTCCATGACGATGCCCGCCCTCTGACGCCGTCCGAGGCAATCCGGGAGAAAGGGTTGCTTTACGCAAGGTCACGCCGCAGTGTGGCGGAATCTACCAGCGACTCCCGAAAAACAAAAGCCGAAGTCCGTTTTTTCGCCGCCGGCAAGAAAAAAACGCGGCTACGGACACGCCCGAGTCGCATGGCGAGGCAGCCGTCGCCGTCTCAGTCCTCTCCGTATTTCTTGAGCTTTTTATGGAGTGTCGCCCGTGTGATGCCAAGAACCCGGGCGGCCTCGCTCTTGTTGCCGCCGCAGGAATCGAGCGTGGCCAGGATGACCTCGCGCTCGACGTCGTCGAGCGGCCGCCCGGCAAGCCCGGCGCTTCCCCCTTCCGTCAGGGTCGCCAGGGCCGGAGCCGCGGCACGCACGTCGCACAGGGGCAGCTCGCGCTCGGTGACGTATTCGCCAACGGAGAGAATCACGGCCCGCTCCACGGCGTTTTCCAGCTCGCGAACGTTGCCCGGCCAGGCACAACGGACCAGATGGTCCATGGCCGCCGGAGTGAACCCTTTGATACGCTTGCGGTTTTTTTCGGCGAAGCGGCCGAGGAAAAACTGGGCCAAAAGCGGAATGTCCTCGGCGCGCTCGCGAAGAGGCGGCACCGGCACGGACACGACGTTGAGGCGGTAATAGAGATCCTCGCGAAAACGCCCGGCCTCGACCTCCTTTTTGAGGTCGCGATTGGTGGCGGCCAGAATGCGCACGTCGACGCCAAGGGGCTTGTCGCCGCCCACGCGCTGGATCTCGCGCTCCTGGATGACGCGCAGGAGCTTGGCCTGGATGGGCTGGGCGATCTCGCCGATCTCGTCGAGAAAGATGGAGCCCTTGTCCGCGGCCATGAACCGGCCTTCGCGGCGGCGTTCGGCCCCGGTGAAGGCCCCTTTCTCGTGGCCGAAAAGCTCCGATTCGAGCAGGGTTTCGCTGAGCGCCGCGCAGTTGACGGCAATAAGCGGCCCGGAAGATCGGGCGCTGCCGGAGTGGATGGCCCGGGCGACGAGTTCCTTGCCGGTGCCGGATTCGCCGGTGATGAGCACCGTGGCCTCGGTGGGGGCGACCATGCCGATGAGCGTGAAAAGCTCGCGCATGGCCCGGCTTGCGCCGATGATCTCCGGCCCGGGCGGCGCGTCGGCCAGCTTGCGCCGCAGCGTCTCGTTTTCGGCGGCAAGGCGCATGTGGTCCAGAGCCCGATTGAGCGTCAGGTGCAGCACGTCGAGGTCGAGGGGCTTGGTCAGGTAGTCGTAGGCCCCGGTCTTGAGCGCCGCCACGGCCGTTTCCACCGAGGAATAGGCCGTCATGATGATGACCGGCATGGCCGGGTTGAAGGCGCTTATGCGCGAAAGCGCCTCCATGCCGCCCATGCCGGCCATNNGCACGTCGAGCAGCACGGCGTCGTAGGCCTTGGCGCGCACCATCTCCACGGCGCTCTCGCCGTCGGTCGCGCCTTCCGGAGCATAGCCCCAGCCGGACAGCACGGTGCGCAGCATGGACAGGTGTCCGGCATCGTCGTCAACCACGAGTATTTTCGCCTGCATCCTCGTCTCCGTTTGCCGTGTCCCCGCCCGCGACGGGCAGGAGGATCGTGGCCAGGGTGCCGCCCTCGGGCCGCGCCGCCAGCACGATCTCGCCGCCGTGGGCCACGACGATCTTGTGGGCGATGGGCAG
>DQED01000311.1:0-159 GCA_003525525.1 Desulfovibrio sp. | reverse complement strand
GCCTTGGTGGTGTAATAGGGATCGAAGATCCGGTCCCGGTCGGCCGCGGCGATGCCGCCGCCTTCGTCGGCCACGGACACATAGGCCCGGCCGTCCGGTGCCGTGCCCGTGGCCAGGCGCATGACGCCGCCCGTGCCCATGGCCTGGATGGCGTTGAGG
>DQED01000312.1:282-10450 GCA_003525525.1 Desulfovibrio sp. | reverse complement strand
CCAAAGCCCGGTCCGCGCCCCGGCCCCTCGGCCGGCGAAGCCCACCGCCAGCGCCAGGGCCGCGCCGCCTACACCCAGGCCTCGAAGCAAAACGCCGACGCCGGCTTCTATTTCCGCCGCGAGGAAGTNNCTCAAGGACCCCTTCGCCCGGCAGGTGTTCCAGGACATCTACCAGCAGGTCAAACGCAACGCCGTGCCGCGTTCCGGCCCGGTCACGGCCAAGGGGCCGCGCAAGGTCTCGTTCCACTGGGGCGACAAGGCCATGTCCCTGGACCTCTCCAAGGGCTTCTGGGGTTCGCTCAAGGACTATTTCCGCAAGCAGCTCGACGACGAACAGACCGTGCACCTGCCGACCACGAGCCTTTTTCCCGGCACGCGCATCCGCGTGGGCATCCGCCATGGCCTGGGCAACGCCAAGCCGACCATGGTGGAGGTGACGCTGCCGCCGGATTTCGTGGTGGGCCGGCCCATACGCCTGAAGGGCATGGGCCGGCGCATCGGCCCCATGCGCGGCGACCTGTACCTGCGGCTTCTGGCCAAATAAGGTCTGCCGCAAGGAGGCTCCCCATGCAGACCGCCCTGCGCCTTGTTTCCCTGTGCGCCCTGGCCATCCTGGCCGCCTTTCCCGCATACGCGTTCGCCGCCGGCGACGGCGGCCGCGTGGGCGGCCCCTGTCGCTACGAGGACTTTCCCGGCAAGGCGACGATCGTTTCCGTCACGCCCTGGCGTCCCGGCACGCCGGGGCAGGGGTCGCCGACGCCCTACCCGCCTTTGGCCGTGGCCTTCACCTTCACGCCGGACGCGCCCGTCGCAGGCGAGCCGCTCTACCGGCCGGGCATCGAACACGCCCTGACGCTGGTCAACGGCATGCCGCCCGGTCCGCGATTCGCGGCAAAATACGGCATCGCCCCGGGCAAGACCATCCCCTGCCGGCTGCGGCTCATCCGCCAGGGCACCTGCACGCCCGTGCTGTTTCAATTCCCGGATATCGACCAGACGGACTATTTCGAGCTGACCAGGCCGTAGACTGCGCCACGACGCTGGACGAAAAGACGCCGCCCGCCAAGGCTTTGGGCCATGGCGGGCGGCGTTTCGTTTTGCAGATGCCGGGCCTACGAATGCGCGGCAAGGAACTGCGTGGTCCGCCCCCGGATCAACTCCCTGTGGCTGAAGACGCAGGCATGTTCGCCGCCTTCCACCGCCAGCGACTGTGCCCCGGGAATGCGTGCGGCCAGCACCGCGCCATGGCGGGCAAAGGGCACGTGAGGATCGTTCGTGCCGTGGACGACGAGCGTCGGCGCGGCGATGTCCTCAAGCGGGTAGTCGCGGCTTCGGGTCACGGCCACGTCGTTGTGCGTGCCGGGCAGGCGTTGCGCCGTGCGTTCGCCGGTCCCGGCGACGAGGGCAGCAAAAAGCGCCCAGGTTTCGGGATCGGCCTGCATGCGGCGGCGCAGTTCGGGATCGCCGACGCTTTTGCGGGCGGCCTTTTGCACATCCGCCGACGGGCCGCGCAACCAGCCGAAAAGCCAGGGGAAGCGAGCCGCGACCGACATGAGGCGGTAGGCCAGGGGCAAAGGCGTGTCGATGACGCCGGCGCACGTGGAATAAAGCGCCAGCGCCTTGCAGCGCCCGCCGTGGCGCAGGGCGAAGGAAAGGGCGCAGGGGCCGCCGCCGGAGATGGCCATGACCGCCGTATCCGCGATGCCCAGCGCGTCGAGCAGGGCGGCGCACAGGTCGGCCTGGGCCTCGGGTGTTTCGCGCCCGGCAAGGGGCGTACCCGGATAGCCCGGCCGCGAGACGCAGACGTAGCGGCGCGGTACCGGACCGACCAGCCGGGCGAGAATCGCCGACTGGTCACAGCCTCCCATGGCGCCGTGCAGGGACAACACCGCGGGGCCTTCGCCGGTGACGGCGCAGGCGACCGGGCCAAGACGCGTGTTCACGATGCGGGGCGTGGGCAAGGAGAGGTTCATGCCGCGCCCCCCCGCTCCTGCGCCTTGGCGCGTACCCGGCGCAAGAGTTCGAGCGCCTCGGGCGGCGGCTTGCGCTCCATGCGGCGGTAGGCACGGCAGTCCGGGGTGCGCCATAAAAGGCCCAGGTCGCACAGTTCCCGGCGCAACAGCACCGGGTCGCCGAACAGGTGCGTCCCGGCGAGGATGCGCGTCACGCTCGGCTCGTCAAAGACCTCGCGACTGGGGATGGCCGCCCACACCGTCCACAGACAGGTCAGCTGCATGCCCCGTTTGGACGGCCAGCGCGTCAGGCGGCCTGCGGCGTCGTAGAGCCGCGTCAGTCGCTTGAGCCGGGTTTCGCTCACGGGCTCGGGCGTCGGTTCGGGCGCGACGACGGGTTCGGGCGCGGCCACAGGTTCCGGCTCCGCCTCCGGCAGATTCGGATGCGCTGCGGCCCGAAAATGCTGGAAGTTCTTGTAACCTGCGGCCTTGGCCAGCCAGTTGAGCAGTTCGAGGTGGCTCGGCACGGCCTGGCTCGCGGCCAGGCGCGTGCGCAAGGAGCGCGCGAAGGCCGTGATGTCGTCCACGGCCAGGGGCAAAGGAATTCTGGACATCGCTTATCCCTTGAAGCGTGCCTTTTCCCAAAGATAGGATATGTCGTGGTCGCCGGCTTCCGACGCGGCACGGCCAAGGTGTCGGCGCGGAAAAAGGGGACGCGGCAGGTTTAGCTCCCCTTGCGGGGCGGCGACGCCTGGGTGAACTGCCGACCGGGACCGGCAATAGCGCAAAGCGTTCCCCTTTGGCAATCGCCTGGAGCGAAGAAAAACGCCGCAGCCCCTGCGGGCCGCGGCGTTTGCGATGCCTGACGTATTTCGAAGCGCTAGAACATATCCTTTTGCGATTCGGAGATGGTCTTTTCGATGACGTCCTTGAGTTCCTTGGGCAGGCCCATGATGTCCACGTTGAGGAAGCCGCGCACGATGGTGGAGGTGGCTTCGTCCTCGTCGAGGCCGCGCGCCATGAGGTACTCGATCTCCTCCTGGGCGATCTTGCCCACGGCGGCCTCGTGGGAGAGCTCCACCCCGTCCATGGCGCCGCGCAGTTCCGGGATGGCGTGGATGATGCCGCCGCCGAGGATGAGGCCCTTGCACTCCAGGTGCCCCTTGGCCGGCACGGCGTTGCCGCCGATGAACCCACGGGCCACGATGGTGCCGCCGGAGGCGATGGTGCGCGAGATGATCTCGCCGCGCGTGTCCGGGGCGTTGAGCTCGATGCGGCTGCCGGAATCGACGTAGGAGCCTTTCGGCGCGACGATGACGGAATTGAACCGCGCCACGGCCCCCCGGCCGTTCAAGCGTATGGCCGGATAGGACTGGAGGTCTTTTACGGGTTTGAGCAGCACGTAGTTGTTGATGAATACGCCCCCCTCGTCCACCACGCCGCCCGTGCGCGGCCGCACCACGGTCGAGTCGGCCCAGTTGTGGATCATGGTGAAGGTGAGCTTGGCGTTCTTGCCGACGAAAAATTCCGAGATGCCGAGGTGGGCCGCGCCCTTGGAGCCGTGGGCCACCGAGCAGCCGGTGATGATGTGCAGTTCGGAATCGTCCTCGACGATGACCACGTTGTGCACGTTCTGGCCGACCATATCGCTTTTGAGAAACAGGCACGACTGCACCGGCTCGGCGATCTTGGCCCCTTTTTCCGTGCGCACGAAATAGCCGCCGTGGAGGTTTTCCGCGGCCGAACGGGTGAACTCGTCCTTGTCCTTGTCCACCTGCGTCCAGAAATAGCCGGGCAGACCGTCGTACTTTTTCAGCGCGTCCTTGATGTCGAGGATTTCGACGCCGGGCTGGAGGCTCTTGCAGTGCACGCGGCCATGGTCCACCTGGAGGTAGGTGCCGGCGCGTTCGCGCTCTTCCACGTCCACGCCGGACATGAGCATCTCGGCCTTGTCCGCCGCATCGAGCTGGCGCAGGTCGGGAATCTCGCCGAGCTGGGGGCCGCCGCTGAAACGGAAGTCGTGCAGATCGATTTTGTCCATAAGAAAGGCTCCCCTTGGCTAGTTGAGGCAGCGCACGCATTCCTGGTAGCCGTACTGGCTGATGTGGTCCAGGATGTCGCGGGGATTGGCCTCGCAGCACAGATGGCCGTTGTAAAGCACCTGCCCCCGGTCGGCGTTGACGTATTCGAGAATGTAGCCCGTGTGGGTGATGATGAGCCCGGACACGGGCCGCTTGCGCACCCGCTGCTGCTTCATGCTGGTTCCGGGCCTGGGCTCGATGCCGCCAGAGAGCACGTCGCGCACGGTCGCGCCGATAAGCTTCATGTTTTCCAGATCCACGCCGGATTCGGGCTCGTCGAAAAGCAGCAGATAGGGATTTTGCGCCATGAGCTGAAGCAGTTCCGAGCGCTTGATCTCGCCGCCGGAGAAGCCGGCGTTGATGTCGCGGTCGAGAAAGGCGTCCATGTTGAGCTTCATGGCCATGCCTTCCACGTCGATGTCCCGGCCCCGGGCGCACATGGTCACCAGGTGGCGGGTCTTGAGACCGTGGATGGTGGGTGGCCGCTGGAAGGACATGCCGATGCCCAGGCGCGCCCGCTCGTAGATGCTGGCGTGGGTGATGTCCTGGCCGCGAAAGAGGATGCGGCCGCGGATGATTTCGTAGTTGCCGAAGCCCATGAGGGTCATGAGCAGGGTGGTCTTGCCCGATCCGTTGGGTCCGAACAGGATGAATGTCTCGTTCTCGGCGATATGCAGGTTGATGCCGCGAAGCACTTCGCGGTCGCCGATTTTGACGTGCAGGTCTTCGATGCGAAGCATGCTTCCCTCGCTTTTTCGCGCCCACGGGCGCGGGTTACCGCCTGGGGTCTACGGAAAAACACCGGCAAAGTCCACTCTGCCGGTAGGGATGGGCGCGGGGAGGGGCCGCCGTCAGTTCTGGCGGTCGTAGGCGCGGATGATGGTGGCCAGTTCGTCGCAGTCGTAGGGCTTGGCCAAGTAGTCGCGCACGCCGTGGCTGCTGAAAAAGTCGAGGTGCTGGCGCAGTCCGTACCCCGTGAGCACGACGATGGGGATGTCCGGGCGCGGACTCTGCCCGCCGCGCACCCGGTTGATCAGCTCGCGGCCGTCCACATCGGGCAGGCGCATGTCGAGCAGGATGAGGTCGAAGACCTGCCGGGCCAGGGCGGCCAGGGCCGCGCGCCCGTCGGGCGCGGTGATGATCTGATGGCCGTCGCCCTCCAGGGCCTGTCGAGCCAGGGTGGCGTGATTGACATCGTCCTCGGCGAGCAGGATTCGCAGCATGGATGACTGACCTCCACAGGCAGGCGCAGCATCTTTCGTGCCTGGGCGTTGCGAAAGATTTCCCTTTTAAATAAAAGTCTTTCTGTTCTTCAGCAGCCGACGGCAACGCCGACATCGTCCACTTTCTCCGTAAAACAGGAAATTCACTCTCGCGCCATGGACGGCGCGGGCAGGCGCGCGCCCGTGGCCACAGCATACACCTTGGGAACCACCCGGGACAAGGCCTCGCCCACACCCCACAGCAGCACGATGACCGTCAGCCCCGAAAGCCAGTAGAAGGCGATCTGCTGCGCATTGCCCACGGGTTGCCAGACGGCAAGCAGCCGGGTCTGGAGGACGGAGACCGTGGGTTCGTGGGCCAGGTAGACGAAGAAGCTGTGGCGGGCCATACGGTGGAGCACGGCGCTGTCGCGCACGAAGGGGATGGCGGAGATGCGCCAGAAGCAGGCGAGCCCCAGGACGAGGTTGCATTTGAAAAGGAAAAGCCGGACGTGCTCGTCGGTGATGCCGAGCTGTTTGTGGGCCACGAGCGCGGCCGTGAGCAGGATGAAAAGAAGCGTACCCCAGCGTTGCCACCAGGAAATACCCTGCAACGGAAAGCGCGTGCGCGCCAGGTAGCCGCCGAAATAGAACATGAAGAAATCGCCGTAATAGGAATACGGCGCGGGATTGACGCCGACCCACAGGCAAAAAAGCGTCGCCAGCCCGACGCCGGGCGCTTCCTTGAAAAAAAGCAGCAGCACGGGCGAGAGGATGAAGACCACGAGCAGGTCGCGCAAAAACCACAACGGATAGTTGATGGGCGTGGTGCCAAGGCCCAGGGTCTTGGTCACGATCCCTTCCTGGACGAGATAGCCCCAGGAGCCCATCATCTCGATGCTGCCCACGAAATAGAACCAGACGGCGAGGCCGATGTTGAAGAGCAGATAGGGAATGAGCAGGGAGACGAATTTCTTGCGCAGCATCTCGCCGTAACTCGCGGCGGAAAGCTCGAACTTGCGCAGGAACAGAAACCCGGAAATGGTGAAGAAAAGGGGCACGGCCACGAAATCCACATGGCCGTTGAGCACTTCGACCATCCAGCCCGCAACCGGGTCGGTCGCGGGCACGCGCACGGTGATGCCCCGCGCGCCGTGGGCAAGGACGATCAGGCCGATGAGGATGATGCGCAGGACATCGATTCGCCGGGACACATCGCGGTCGAGGGGCTCCCGGACCGGCCCGAGCATCCAGGCCGGTTTGGCGGTTTCATACACGAACGACTCTCCTCAGGATTGTTGGGACGCCGGCCTGCGCGCGAGGGCGCGGCCCGGCAACGGCCCACCCCATGTGCCACGGCCTCGGGTCGGAATCAATGGGCGTAGGCGAGCATCTTCTTGAGGCGGGCGTCGCTGACGACGTACCCTTCCTCGCGCAGGATGCGCACGAAGCTGTCGATGAGGCACTGGGTGGCGAAGGCCTTGTTGGCGATGTGCGGCGAACTCATGACTTCCCGCAAAACCAGGTCGATCATGTAGACGCAGTGCGCCACATCCTTGATGTCCTTGGCGGCCATGGCTCTCCGTTACGGGGCTGGCGGGGTGCGGCCGCGCCGGCGACCGCCGTGAAAAGCCCCTATTCTTCGGCTGCGAGCTTGTCCATGCGCATGCCGTCCACAAGTCCCTGCCTGTAGGCGATGGCGACGTAGTCCCGGCGGATGCGATCGCACAGGCGGTGCACGGCTTCGCCCAGCTGTCCGGCCTCTTCGCCCTTTTCCTCGGGGGCCAAGGCCTCGAGGGCGGCGATGCGGCAGCCGAGCTCCTTGATGTGCGCGGCCATTTCTTCGTCCGTGGTCTGGGCGTTGACCAGATCCTCGATCCGCTGCTGGATCACGTCAGGCAAAGAAGCCTTGATGCTTTCCATGTCCCTTCCCCTTCCCGGCCGCACGGGAAACGGCCGTGTTTGCCCCGTCGGCAAACCGGCAACGCGGCACGATTCCACATCCATACATCACAAGGACGACGCTGTAAAATCCGGTTTGCTACCGTACGATGGCACGCAGGTCGCTTTCGATGGCCGCCCTGGCGCGAAGTCCCGCAAGCCACGCCTGCGGGATGTCGCCCGGCGCAAGGCGCGCGCCGCAGACCATGCCGGCGAGCATGCCCCGTGCGGCGCTGTCGCCGCCGGCCATGACGTTTTGCGTCAGGCAGGCGGGCAGGTCGCGTTCGTAGCGGGCGATCAGGTGGATCACCCCGGGCATGGCCTCGTCGATGTGACAGGAGCGGCCGAAGCGGCCGATGGCCGCGACCGTGTCCTCGTCGGCCGCGTCCAGGCCGGCGCGCAGCCAACGGTCGATGGGGGCGCTGGCGTAGCCGGCTTCGGCCGCCTCTTCCAGGGCGCGGCGCGGCTTTTTTCCGGCAAGGACGCCCCAGGCGGCGCGGGCGAAGAACTCCGCGGCCTCGATGACCTGGGCATGGTTGTGGGTCATTTTGGTCTGGGCGCGCGCCGCAGCCACGAGCCCGGGAAGGTCGTGGCGCAGGGCGCAGACCAGCGGGGCCACGCGGCTGGCACCGGCAAGATCGTTGGAATTGGAACCCGACTGCTCGGGGCCTTCGCCGAAATCGAAAATCTTGAGCGTCATGCGCGTCGCGCCGTCGATGTAGCCGTCGTAGGACCGCATGCGCGCGACCCATTTCGCGGCGAAATCCTCCAGGTCGAAGCCGCCCCGCTCGGCCAGGGAACGGAGCAGGACCAGGGTCTGGTCGCCGTAGTGGGTCTGGTCGCCGGCCTTTTTCCCGGCATGGTAGCCGGCCGGATCGGGCGCGACGTATCCCGTCACTTCGCCGAAGCGTTCGCGCAATGCCGCGGCGTCGTATTCCCAGTGCGGGCCAAGCGCCAGCGCATCGCCGATAAATGACGCCAAAACCATGGCTTGGGCCTTTGCGGACATGGTTCCTCCGGGCATGATTTGCCCAACATCATACTCCAACTGTCGGAAATATCCAAGCCCTTGCGATATGGCGTTCCGACTGCTTCCCTCTGTCTGACACTGATTTGGGCCGACTTGGCAATCGGATAGCGCAAGGTTCTTTTTTCCCAACAGCCGAGGCTGCGCCTCTTGCGGTAGCAGCCGTGCTGACCGGCCGCAAAGGGAGAGAGTGACGGGTACGTTTCACCTGCTGGCGCAAAAAAATACAACGAAATAAGTATATTAACCATAAAATTCAAGATATGCATATTTTTATGGTTTTATTTTTTACCGTTGCAGTGTATAGCTAATACAGCAAGATAAATCGTGGGATATTATCCCATAAAACATAACTGGAAAACAAAATGGGGTAAAGAAAAAATATTATTATTGCCGACGACGAACCGGAATGCCGAGAGGAATTCACTTCGAGACCGGACTTGTTCAACGTTATTGAAGTGGCAAATGCAAACAATCTCGTCGATGAATTGAAAAAGAACATTGCTATTGGAAACAAGCCTGATCTCGTTCTGCTCGATATCTGGCGTCCGCGCGATCGAGTGCCGCCAAACCAGGCCGAGTTGGAATATAACGCCAGACAGAGTTTGCAGGATCTCACGGATCAATTGGAAAAAACAAGGGCAGCCGTGAAACAAGCCTGGATTCCACGGGGATTCCATGTCCTCGAAGATCTCCGCAGCATCTGGCCGAACCCCGACGATCTTCCCATCGCCATGTACTCGAAGCGGGGTTACTTCCTGGCGACTCCAGAACAGCTTGAATCGATCGAAAATCTTAAAGCGCACTGGATTCTAAAAAATGACGAAAACGAATACTTCGAGTATGTACAGGACCGCATCGAGCGGCTGGTCGGCATTTATCGTCACAACCGCAAAGTCAAAAGAAATTTTCGCAGGTTGCGCATCATTTCCTTGGCCGGAGTTTTCATTTCCTTTGCACTCCTGACGATCGTTATCGGCAGTCACGTTCTGGGCTCAGGCTCCTTGCCTGAAGCGGTCATATCCTGCATCCTCAGCGTACTGTTGACCTATGCCCTTGACCGTCTCCTGCTGCGCTAATATGCGCTCGAATGGGTTTGGATCCAGGGCAGACCGCCATTCGCCGGCTCCCTGCCCCGGCCGCCCCCCCAACATCCTGTTCCAAGGAGCCTGCCATGCGCACACCGCTTGTCCAAAACGACATCCTCCGGGCCATCGTGCACGACACCCTGGCGACCGAGGACGCACCCGTGACGGACGTCACCGTGGGCACCTGCCTGGCCGCCGTGTCGGCCCGCTACTGCGGCCTGGCCTCCCTCGTCTCGCACATCGCGCCGGGACTGGCGCGCCTGCAGCCCGAGCGGGGCGCCCTGCCGCAAAGCACCCGGGAACTGGCCGCCACACTGGCCGATCCAGGCATCTCCAACACCGACGCCGCCTCCCTGGCCATGGCCGCGGTCAACGCCCTGCTTCCGCCGCCGCCCGAAGGCCCCGAACATCCCGGACAATCGCTCATGCTCGGCCGGAGCCGGGGCAAAAACGTGGCCGTGGTCGGCCATTTCCCCTTCGTCAGCGCCCTGCGCGAAGTTTGCGCCACCCTCTGGGTCCTGGAAAAACGCCCCCGCCCCGGGGACACCGACGCTTCCAAAGCGCCCGAAGTGCTGCCCCAGGCCGATGTGGTGGCCGTGACCGGCACGACCCTTGTCAACGGCACCCTGGCCGATATCCTGCGCCACTGCCGCGAGGACGCCTTCGTGGTCATGCTCGGCCCGACCACGCCCTATGCGCCGTCGCTATTTTCCTGCGGCATCGACGTCCTGGCCGGCTGCGCCGTGCCTGACCCCGCGGCGGCCCTGGCCGGCATCCGCGCCGGCAGCTGTTTCAAGGGCCTCTCCGGCGTGCGCCAGACCGCCTGGGCGCGGCCGGGGCTTGAGGTGTAGGAAACGGAGGGATAATGCCTCCGCGG
>DQED01000312.1:0-252 GCA_003525525.1 Desulfovibrio sp. | reverse complement strand
CCCCTCCGGGACCACCCCGTAAGGGGGAAATCAGGAGGAAGGGCTATCCCCGCAGGGGCCGGGGACGCCCGGGCAGGACGTTTCAGGATCGACGTGTTCCTGCAAGCATTCCCCGCCGTCCGCGCCATCGCCGGCCAGACGCAGCACGATGAAGCCGATGACGCCCGAGGCCGTGGACGCCGCCAGGACCGCCAGCTTGGCCTTGGCGTCAAGCGTGCTCTGGTCGCCGAAGGCCAGGCCGGCGATGAAGAT
>DQED01000116.1:287-4907 GCA_003525525.1 Desulfovibrio sp. | reverse complement strand
CGCCGCCGTCGCCGCCTGAGGCCCCGCCGCCCGGCGACGCCCCGGCCATCTCTCCACCCGAACCCCGGACTGCGCGACGCCATGACGCTGCCGTTTCTCGACAACCTCCGCATCACCTGGGTCGAGGTCCTGGACATCGCCCTGGTCACCTTCATCTTCTACCGCGGCCTCCTCCTCATCCACGGCACGCGGGCCGTGTCCGTGCTCNNCTCCACGGCTTCCTGCTCATCTGCATCCTCTACTACCTGTCCGGGGAGTTCGGGCTCAACACCCTGCACTGGCTTTTGACCAACTTCCTCGGCTCGGTCTTCCTGGTGCTCATCATCCTGTTCCAGGCCGACATCCGCAAGGCGCTCTCGAGCGTGGGGGCCTGGGGCTTCTTCCGCTCGAACCGGCGCGAGGCCATGAACGAGGCGGCCCTTGACGAATGCATCCTGGCCGTGTTCCAGATGGCGCGCACGCGCACCGGGGCGCTCATCGTGTTCGAACGCCGGGTGCCGCTTGGCGACTGGATCGCGCGCGGGGTGGAGCTTTCGGCGCGCATGAGCAAGGAGCTGCTCGGCACCATCTTTTTCCCNNACCCCGCTGCACGACGGCGCGGTCATCGTCCAGGGCGAGACCATCGCCGCCGCGGGCTGCATCCTGCCGCTCATTGCCGGCGTGCCGCTCGACGCCTCTCTCGGCACGCGCCACCGCGCCGCGCTCGGCATCACCGAGGAGACCGACGCCCTGGCCGTGGTCGTATCCGAGGAGCGGGGCGTGGTGTCCGTGGCCGACGGCGGCAAGCTCATTTCCCCGGTGGACGAGCGCACGCTCAAAAACATCCTCTGGAACCTCTTTTCCAAACGTCCATGAAACCCAACTGGCAATACCTCTTCCTGGCCTTCGCCATGGCCGTGTTCTGCTGGTACCTGACCGCGGGCCGGGAGAAGGTGGACACCTGGATGCCCATGCGCGTGGAGATGACCGGCGCGCCCGAGGGGCTCTACATCAAAAACGGGCTGGTCGGCACGGTGGACGTGCTCGTGCGCGGGCCCAAGGGCGTGGGGCGCAAGATCGAGGAGCGCCAGCTCGTCTACACCCTGGATCTCGGCAAGATCGTTCCCGGGGAGAACCGCATCCAGTTCGATCCCAAGAACATCCCCCTGCCCAAGGTCTACGAGGTGGTGGAGATCCGTCCCTCGCGCCTGGACCTCGACGTCGTGGAGCGGGCCGTCAAGACCGTGCCGGTCAAGGTCGTGACCCGGGCCGCGACCAAGGAAGGTTTCAGCATAAGCGGCGTGCGGGCCGTGCCGGAGACCGTGCGCGTCTCGGGCCCGGCCGCGAAACTCGCCAAGCTCGCCGAGATCCGCACCCAGCCCGTGAACGTGCCTTCGCCGCCGCCGGCGCACCTCGACGAGCAGGTCTCTCTGGATCTGCCCGAGGAAGTGGACGCTTCGCCGGCCACGGTGCGGGTGAGCATGATCCTCGCCGCCAAGGAGTCGGAAGTGACGCTGCGCGCGCCGCTTACCCTCAAAACGCCCAAGAACAGGAGCGTGGAGGTTTCCCCGGACGTGGTGACGCTGCGCATCAAGGGGCCGGCGGCGATTTTGTCGGACAAGGATTTCCCGGGGCTCGTCGAGGCCGCCCTGGAGTTGAAGCCGGATATCGAACCGGGTAAGTACGTCGCATCATACCGGGTGAAGATGCCGCAAGGCTGCGAACTGATCGAGGCCAAGCCCGACAAGGTGGGCCTGACGGTGAAATAGGCCGGGCGACCCGGCCATGGAGAACGCATGGAGAAAAGGCTTTTCGGAACGGACGGGCTGCGGGGCCGGGTCAACGATTATCCCATGACCCCGGAAATCGTCATGCGCCTTGGCTTGGCCGCGGGGCAGGTGCTTCGAAACGGCGGCCGCCGCCATAAGGTGCTCATCGGCAAGGACACCCGCCTTTCCGGATACATCTACGAATACGCGCTCACCTCGGGCTTTTGCGCCGCGGGTATGGACGTCATCCTCGTCGGCCCGCTGCCTACGCCCGCCATCTCCTTCCTCACCCGCGACATGCGCGTGGACGTGGGCGTGGTCATTTCCGCCTCCCACAATCCCTTCACGGACAACGGCATCAAATTTTTCGACCACATGGGATTCAAGCTCCCCGACGCCGTGGAAGACAGGATCGCCGCCCTGGTCGAGGGCTGCGGCCGCGAGTGGGACCTGCCGGCCCCGGAAGTGGTGGGCCGCGCTTCCAAGATCCAGGACAGTACGGGACGCTACATCGTGTTCCTCAAGAATTCCGTGCCGCTTGACGTCAGCTTCGAGGGCATGAAAATCGCGCTCGACTGCGCCAACGGCGCGGCGTTTCGCGTCGCGCCCCTGGTCTTCGAAGAACTCGGCGCCAAGGTCTACAAGATGGGCGTCGATCCCGACGGCACCAACATCAACCGCGGCGTGGGCTCGCTTTATCCCGATCTCGTGGCCAAAACGGTCGTGGAGACCGGGGCCGACATCGGCATCGCCCTGGACGGCGACGCGGACCGGGTCATCGTGTCCGACGAAAAGGGCCGCATCCTCGACGGCGACCAGATCATGGCCATCTGCGCCCTGGACCTCATGGAAAACGGTCAGCTGCCGGGCAACCTGCTCGTGGCCACGGTCATGAGCAACATGGCCCTCGAAGTCTTCATGGCCTCGCGCGGCGGCAGGCTCATGCGCACGCCCGTGGGCGACCGCTACGTGGTCGAGGCCATGCGCGCCAATGGCGCGGTGCTCGGCGGCGAGCAGTCCGGGCATCTGATCTTTCTCAACCACAGCACCACCGGCGACGGCACCCTGGCCGCGCTCCAGCTCATGCGCATCATGGCCCGGCGCGGCAAGCCCCTGTCCGAACTGGCCACGCTGCTGTCGCCGTATCCGCAAAAGCTCGTCAACGTTCCTGTGGCCAGGAAGGTCCCCTTCAAGGACGCCCCGGCCATCGAAAAGGCCACGGCCGAGTGCGAGCGGCTCCTGGCCGGGCGGGGCAGGGTGCTGCTGCGCTATTCCGGCACCGAATCCCTGGCCCGGGTCATGGTCGAGGCCGAGGACGAGTCCCTGGTGGAGCGCCTGTGCCAGAGCTTGGCCGAGGCCGTTGCCGACGCGCTGCGCTGACCTGTCACCTGACCGAAACACCTTTTGGTGCTGGACTTGTTTGTGTAAAGGAATTAACGTCGGTTGGTGATGCGGGGGTCTCCCGGGGAGGCTTCCGGCATCGACGGGAAGGTCAGAAGCGGACGGTCGGACGCACGGGCGCGGTCCGCCGTTTCCGAATCATACGGGGCAGTGCGCGCATCCCAAGGAGAAGAGCATGGAAATCAAGAAGGTGGTCATTCCCGTCGCCGGATGGGGTACGCGGTCCTTGCCGGCCACGAAAAACATCCCCAAGGAAATGCTGCCCGTCTACAACAAACCCGTGGTGCAGTATGTGGTCGAAGAGGCGCAGGCCTCGGGGTTGCAGGACGTCGTCTTCGTCACCAACCGCAACAAGACCATCATCGAGGACCACTTCGACTACAACCTGACCCTGGAAGACCTGCTTGAGCGCACCGGCAAGAAGGACATGCTCAAGATGGTGCGGGAAGTGGCCGAGATGGTCAACATCATCTCCGTGCGCCAGAAGAAGCAGCTCGGCCTCGGCCATGCCGTGCTGTGCGCCCGCGAGGTCTGCAAGAACGATCCCTTCGCCGTCATGGTCGGCGACGATCTCATGTTCAGCATGGAGCCGGGCATCAAGCAATTGCTCACCGTGGCCATGACCGAGCACATGCCCGTCATCGGCGTCATGGAAGTGCCGCCGCACATGGTTTCGCGCTACGGCATCATCGACGGCGAGGAGTTCGCGCCGGGCATGTACCGCGTGCGAAACCTCGTGGAAAAGCCCAAGGTCAACGAAGCGCCCTCCCGCCTCGCCATCGTCGGCCGCTACGTGCTGTTCCCGGACATCTTCTACCACCTGGAAAAGGTCACCCCCGGGCACGGCGGCGAGATACAGCTCACCGACGGCCTCAAGGGCCTGGCCGGCAACAACCGCCTGCTCGCCGTCAAGATCCAGGGCCAGCGCTTCGACGCCGGCGACTGGGTGGATTTTCTCACGGCCAACATCTATTTCGCCCTGCACGACGAGGCCCTGCGCGAAGCGCTCGTGCCGCGCCTGCGCGAACTGCTGCCCTTTGGGGAATAATCGCGCCATCGGGGCGTTGCCCGCCCCTTCGCGCCGCTTTGTTTTTCGCCCGGGAGGCGCGCCTCCCGGGCGATTTGCGTATCTGCCATGAGCCACGTCCTCGCCGTCGCCCTGACTTCGCCTCCCTACGCCGTCCTGTCCTACGCACTGCCGCCGGGCTTCGAGCCGGGGGATTTTCCTCCGGGGTTGTGCCTGCTCGTGCCCATGGGCGGGACCGTGCGCGCCGGAATGGTCTGGGAAGCGGGCGCTCCGCCGCCGGCCGGCGTCGCCCTGCGCCCTGCGCTTTTTCCCCTGGAACGCACGCCCGCCTGCGACGCCGACTATCTGGAGCTCGTGCGAAATCTCGCCAGCCGGCATCTGGCCACGCCCGGCCGCATCCTCGCCACGCTCCTTCCCCGCGGCATGCGTACCTCCCGCGTGGAA
>DQED01000116.1:0-265 GCA_003525525.1 Desulfovibrio sp. | reverse complement strand
CCCGGCGGTTGACGGCCAAGGGCTTGGGGAAGCTGTCCGAGGCGGACAGGGCGGCCCTGGCCGGGGCCTGGCGGCGCGGCGAGGTGCGCTGCCGGCTGGCCGACGAGGCGTCCGATCCGCTGTGCGCGCTCGCCGCCGATCCGCCCTGGCCGGTGCGCCCCGGCGCGGCCCGCCAGCTCGCGATTCTCGACGCCCTGTGCGACGCCGGCCCCATGCCCCTTTCGGATCTGAAAAAACGCTGCGGCGACGGCACGCTCCCCATCCT
>DQED01000186.1:3264-4072 GCA_003525525.1 Desulfovibrio sp. | reverse complement strand
ACGGCCTGCCCGCCGGTGACGCCTTTCCGGCCCGGCTGGAACAGGCGTTGGCCGCGCGCGGCCGCGACGTGACCATCGCCAATTTCGGCGTTTCCGGCGACACCACGGCCGGGGGCCTGGCGCGCCTCGACCAGGTGCTGGCCCTGCGCCCGGACGGCGTCGTCGTCGAACTCGGAGCCAACGACATGCTGCGCGGCCAGGAACCCGAGGCGGCCGCGGCCAACCTCGACGCCGTCCTCAAGCGCCTGACGGGCGCCGGCATCCCCGTGCTCCTTTGCGGCATGCGCGCCGCGAAAAACTACGGCGCGGACTACGCCGCGGAGTTCGACGCCATCTATCCCGCGCTGGCGAAAAAATACGACGCCGCGCTCTACCCCTTCTTCCTCGACGGCGTCACGGGCCGTCCGGACCTGACCCTGCCCGACGGCCTGCATCCCAACGCCAAGGGCGTGGGGGAAATCGTCGCGCGCATCCTGCCGACGGTCGAGGCCTTCGTGGACAAACTCCGCAACCACGCGGCCCCCAGGCCGTAATCCCCCGCCATGCCCGCCCTGCTCATCGACGTCGGCAACACCAACACCAAGTTCGGCCTGGCCGAGCGCCATGGCCTCGGCCCGTCGTTCGCCCTGCCCACGGACCGCGCGGCAACGCCCGACAGCCTGGGCCTCACCCTGGTCACGGCTCTGTCCGTCCACGGCTGCGCCCCGGCCGACGTGGAAGCGGCCGTGTGCTCGTGCGTGGTGCCGCCCATGGCCCCGGTGCTCACAGCGGCCGTGTCGCGCTACCTCGGCGTGCGGCTGCGCTTCGT
>DQED01000186.1:0-3256 GCA_003525525.1 Desulfovibrio sp. | reverse complement strand
CCGCTCAAAAACCTCTACGGCCGGCCCCACGAGGTCGGCGCGGACCGGCTGGTCACGGCCTATGCCGGACGCATGGCCGTGGACGCGCCGGGCATCATCGTCATCGACTTCGGCACGGCCACCAATTTCGACTGCGTGCGCGACGACGCCTTTCTCGGCGGACTCATCTGCCCGGGCATGCTGACGTCGCTGTCCGGGCTCGTGAGCAAGACGGCCAAGCTGCCCCACGTGGCCCTGGAGCCGGGCGACGGCGCGCTTTCCATCGGCCGCTCCACGGCGGAATGCATCAACCAGGGTTTCGTCTTCGGCTTCGCGGACATGGTGCAGGGCGTGACCACGCGCCTGATCGCGCACCTCGGCGGCGAGGTCCGGGTGCTGGCCACGGGCGGATTCGCCGAAAAACTGGCCCCGATCTGCCCGGTGCTGCGCGACGTGCGCCCGAACCTGCTGCTCGAGGGCCTGCGCCGGCTGTGGCTCGGCCACGGGCCGCGCCGGGGCGGGGCAAAAAAGGGATTGTCATAATCGTCCCCCCGTCGCACAATCATAGCATCAGAAACGGCGAGGGCCTTGCGTCGTCCGGCCGGCGCCCGCAACCCCAGGAACGCGTCCATGCTCCCGGAACTGCTCGGCTGCTATCAATCCCAGAAACTGCAAAAGATGGGCAAGACCGCGGGCTCGGGCCGCGACTTCACCCAGCGCATCAACTGGCTGGCCCTGCGCCTGGACGCCGCGCGCATCCTCATCTTCCCCCTCGACGACGCCAGCCTGCCCATGCCGCTGCAAAAAACCGTGACGCCGCAGGAGTTCCTGGGCCATTTCCTGCCCGCGCCCCTGGTCTTCCAGGAACGCCTGGCCCAGGCGTCCCTGGTGCTCGGCCGGCTGCTCGGCGACGGCGACACCCACCTCGACCAGAACGCCCTGCCCGAGGCCGAGCGGGCGCTGTTCACCGTCATCCTCATGGCCCTTTCCGCGGGCGGGCACGCCGACAGCGACGGCGCGGTGCTGGCCGTGCTCAAGGGCAGCGGCGCGACGACCGGCGGCGAGGCGCAAAAACGCACCATCAACGCCTTCGGCATCCAGCTGCGCAAGGAAAAGAACTTCGACATCGCCGCGGCCTACTACCGCACCGCCCTGGAGATCGCCCCGGACGACGAGCGGCTGCTGTTCAACCTGGCCCGGGTGCTCTACGAAAAGGGCGAACTGGCCGGCTGCCGTGATCTCCTGGAAAAGGCCCTGGCCGCCGCGCCTGACTTTCCCGAGGCCGCCAAGTTCCTGCGCCACGTGCGCCGGCGCGAGGGCGCGCCGGCCGGGGAGGACCTCCCGGACATCCGCCTGTAAAGCGCAGGGTTCTCCCCGCAGCGACTCGTCGCGAAAACGCCGTGCGGCGGGGGTTATAAATCGCCGCGAATTGCGTTACGTCCTGTGGTGACGGGCCGCCCGGCCCGCCGTCAACACACGCCACACCGACCAAAGACCGAATAAGGAGACGCTCATGAGCACCATTGCCGCCGTTTGGGCCAGGGAAATCCTCGATTCCCGCGGCAATCCCACCGTCGAAGTGGAGGTCACCCTGGAGTCCGGCGCTTCCGGACGGGCCGCCGTGCCTTCCGGCGCTTCCACCGGTTCCCGCGAGGCCCTGGAAATGCGCGACCAGGACGCCTCCCGCTACGACGGCAAGGGCGTGACCAAGGCCGTGGAGCACGTCCAGGGCGAGCTGGCCGAGGCCGTCATCGGCATGGACGCCCTGCAGCAGGTGTCCATCGACAACACCATGATCGACCTCGACGGCACGGAGAACAAGTCGCGCCTGGGCGCCAACGCCATCCTCGGCGTGTCCATGGCCGTGTCCCGCGCCGCGGCCATGTTCCTGGGCCAGCCGCTGTACAACTACCTCGGCGGCATCAACGCCAAGGTGCTGCCCGTGCCGCTGATGAACATCATCAACGGCGGCGCGCACGCCCCCAACAACCTGGACATCCAGGAGTTCATGATCGTGCCGCTCGGCGCGCGCACCTTCGCCGACGCCCTGCGCATGGGCGCGGAGACCTTCCACACGCTCAAAAAGATCCTGGCCGCCGACGGCCACATGACCGCGGTCGGCGACGAGGGCGGCTTCGCCCCCAACCTCAAGGACCACGACGAGGCCTTCAAGTACATCATCAAGGCCATCGAAGAGGCCGGCTACCGCCCGGGCGACGAGATCTCCCTGGCCATCGACGCCGCCGCTTCGGAATTTTTCAAAAACGGCAAGTACGTGCTCGGCGGCGAAAAGCGCACCATGAGCTCCGACGAGATGGTCGCCTACCTGTCCGGGTTCGTGGACCGCTACCCCATCATCTCCATCGAGGACGGCCTGGCCGAGGGCGACTGGGAAGGCTGGAAGAAGCTCACCGTGGAACTGGGCGAGCGCATCCAGCTCGTGGGCGACGACATCTTCGTCACCAACCCGGACATCCTCGACGAGGGCATCAGCCAGGGCGTGGCCAACTCCATCCTGATCAAGCTCAACCAGATCGGCACCGTGACCGAGACCCTGGACACCATCGAGATGGCCAAGCAGGCCGCCTACACCACGGTGGTCTCCCACCGCTCGGGCGAGACCGAGGACAGCTTCATCGCGGACCTCGCCGTGGCGGTCAACGCCGGCCAGATCAAGACCGGGTCGCTGTGCCGCTCGGACCGCCTGGCCAAGTACAACCAGCTNNCAGCTGCTGCGCATCGAGGAGGAGCTGGAGGACGCCGCCATCTTCTACGGCCCCTACATGGCCGCCAACTGGTACGACATCGAGGAAGACGAAGAAGAGTAGCCCGCAAGGCGCTCCCTTTTGGCGCGCCGGGAGGTTCGGCCTCCCGGCGCGCTTGCTTTTCCGCCGCCGGAGGTCTTCCCCATGAGATTCCCACTCCCTCGCGGCATGTGGCTTTTCCTGCTCCTTTGCCCGGGCCTGTTGCCGGTCGCTCCCGTCGTGCGGGCGAACGCCGCCCCGGTCGCGGCACGGACCGTGACCCTGTCCGCGACCCGGCATCCGGTGACCGCGACGCTCTTTCCCGCGGCGGGAGACGGCAAGCGCCCGGCCGTCATCCTGCTGCACGGCCGGCAGGGACTCGCCCCCTTCGCCGCCTCTTACCGCCGTCAGGCCGAAGCCCTCGCCGAAGCGGGCATGGACGCCTATCTGCTCACCTACTACGACGCGGAGGATCTCGCCCGGGCCAACGCCCCGGACCCGGCCGCGCGCCAGGCCCTTTTCCGGGAGCGGGC
>DQED01000332.1 GCA_003525525.1 Desulfovibrio sp. | reverse complement strand
CACCTTGTCGCCGACCTTGAGGAGCACGCCGCCGAGGATGGCGGGATCGACGTCGAAGGACAGCACCAGCTTTTTGCCGGACTGTTTCTCGAGCTTGGCCTTGATCTGGTCCTGACGCTGATCGGACAGCGTGTAGGCGGTGACGAGCTGCCCGCGCAGCACGCCCTCTGCCTCGTCCAGCAGGGTCCGGTAGTAGGCGGACACTTCGAGGACGATCGCCAGACGCTCCTTGTCGGCCAGAAGCGACAGGAAGTTGACCACCATGGGCTTCAGGCCCAGCTTGCCCACCACACCGGCCAGCACCGCCTTCTTGTCTTCGGCGGCAACGACGGGGTTGGCAAAGACCTTCAGCAGGTCCGGGGACGCCTCAAGGACGGAGGCAAAGGCCTCCATGTCCTTGCCGTACTCCGCCGGGGNNGCCGGCCTTCTTGGCCAGCGCGAAAAGCGCCTTGGCGTAACGGCGCGCGACGATGTTGCCGGTCAATTGAACACCACCTTTGTTAAGTATTCATCCACAAGCTTTTCCTGGTCCTTGGCAGTGAGCTTCTTCTCGAGCATGGCGGTGGCGGCGCCGACCACGGCGTCAGCCAGTTCGGCGCGCAGCTTCTGCGCGGCGACGCGGCCTTCGGCCTCGGCGGCGGCGACGGCCTGCTCGCGGATCTGCACGGCCTTGGCCTCGGCGGCGGCGACGATGGAGTCGCGGAGAGCCTCGCCCTGCCGGCGATACTCTTCCTCGATCTTCACCTTCTCCTCGGCCAGGTTGCTGATGGAAGCCTCGATGTCGGCCAGGCGCTTGGCGGCGTCGGCCTTGCGGACGTCAAGGTCGGACAGCTGGTTCTCGATGGCCTGGCTGCGCCCGCGGAAGAAGGCCACGATCTTCTTGCCCGCCAGCTTGGCGATGACGCCGAACACCAGCACGAAGTTGATCACCCGAAACAGGAAGTCCTTCCAGTTGAGCCCGTGATGCGCCGCTTCCGCGCCGCTCTCGGCGTCCCCCGAGGCGTAGGCCACGGCGGCCACGCCGAGGACGAGGGCCACGACGGCGATGAGGTGGAGCCTTTTCAATTGAACCCTCCCTTTCCTTGAGAAATCCACGTAAACCCCCGGAACCCTAGGCCGCCAGCACTTTGGCCACAGCCTTGGAAGCCAACCCCGACACTTTGCCCTTGAGCGCCTTTTCCGCGGTCTCCGACTGGGCGGCGATGTCCGCCCGGGCGGCCTGCACCTTGGAGGCCGCCTCGGCGGCCGCGGCGTCCAGAATCGCCTTCTCCTTGGCCTGACCCTCTTCCTTCATGGCCATGCGACCGGCAGTGGCGGCCACGCGCGCGGCGTCAAGGGCCGCTTCGTAGTCCTTGAGCTTGCCGTCGGCGGAGGAGGTGAACGACTCGATGCCTTCCAGCTGGGAGGCCATGAATTCGGCCCGTTTCTTGAGCATGCGACGGATGGGCCCGATGAGGATGACGTTGAGCAGGATCAGGATGAGCAGAAAATTGACGACTTGGACGAAAAACGTGGCGTTTAAGTCAATCATCGGCGCCCTCCGGGAGGTTGTGAAAATTGTTGCAAAGTCAGCAAGCGGCTGTAGCGAATTTGGCCCGGCCTGTCCAGCCCTTTTTGACAAATTCCGCGACCGCAGCAAGCCGCAAAACCCGCGCCAGGCAAGCCTTTACGGCTTATTCTTCAAGGGGTTGCAGCGTTCCGGCGGGCAGGGTCGCAGCCGGCGCGGACGCCGCGGGACGGGCCGCGTCCATGACCACGGACCCCTCCAGACAGCCGCCCTCCTCCACTTCCAGAACCGGCGTGCGCGCCGACCCGGTGAGCCGGCCCGTACGCGTGACCGTGACCTTGGCCGCGGCGGCGACCTCGGCCGCGACGTCGCCGCCGCAGGAGAGCCGCCCCACCGCGACGCTGCCCGTGACCCTGGCCTTGCTGCCGACGATGAGCGTGCCGCCGGAGACGATCTCCCCGTCGAACACGCCGTCCAGGCGCACCACGCCCTCAAACGCCAGCCGGCCCGTGAAAAACGTCCCGGCGCCCAAAAAGGCGTTGATGTCGTGCTTGCCCACGGGATCCTCCGGCGGCCGGCATGGCGAACCACCCCGCGCGCCGTGCCGACCCCCTCCCGTGCTAGCCCTTCTTGAAAAGGAAGCGCCGCATGGAGACGTTGACGACGATGCCCACGAGGGTGAAGTTCACGATGGTGGCGCTTCCCCCGTAACTGATGAACGGCAGGGGAATGCCAACGACCGGCATGATGCCGAGCACCATACCCATGTTGATGAGGATTTGCCAGAAGAAATAGAAAAAGACCCCGGCTGCGAGATAGCTGCCGAAACGGTCTTTCGCGTTCCTGGCCGTCATGTAGAACTGAAGCAAAAACAGGCAGAAAAGCGCAAGCAAGACAATGCCGCCGACAAAGCCCCATTCCTCGGCGAACACGGCCACGGCGAAGTCCGTGTGCTTTTCCGGCAGATAGCGCAACTGGCTCTGCGTGCCTTCCAGAAAACCCTTGCCCCACATCTGTCCCGAGCCGATGGCGATCTGGGACTGGATGATGTGGTAGCCCGCGCCGAGCGGGTCGCGTTCCGGGTCGAACAGCGTCAGGATGCGGCCCTTCTGGTAGGGCTTGAGGAAGAACCAGCCGCAGGGAATGAGGATCGGCCCGGCGATGGCCAGGGTCTTGAACACCGGCCCGGTCAGGCCGCGGTAGAGGATCAGGCCGCACACCAGCAGCAGGACGTTGAGCCCCGTGCCGAGGTCGGGCTCGACGATGATGAGCCCGGCAATCGGCAGCGACGCGGCCAATATGCCGGCCAGCTCCAGCCAGCCCAGGCGCTCGGAGCGTTTGGAAAGCAGTTTGGCCGCGAGCAGGAGCATGGCGATCTTGGCCAGCTCGCTCGGCTGGAAGGCGTAGCCGCCGATGGGCAGCCAGCGCCTGGCCCCGGACACGGTCTTGCCGAAGACGAGCACCATGGCCAAGAGCACGGCAACGGAGATGGCCAAGGGCCAGGCGATGGTGGCGAGATGCCGGTAGTCGAACAGCACCATGCCGACCATGCAGCACAGCCCGCCCAGGCCCCAGATGAGCTGCTTGTTGTAAAAGGGCTGGAGCGACAGTTCGTCGCCCATGCGGAAGCCGCTGGCCGAGTAGAGGTTGAGCACGCCCACGCCGAAAAGCAGCGCGGTCAGCCCCAAAAGCGGCCAGTTGATGCAAAAGATGAGTCGTCTGTCGAAGGGCATCGGGTCTTCCTGGGAATGGCGGCTAATCGCCCACGTCGTCGGGTTCGGCGGCGGCCGGCTGCGCTTCCGGGGCCGGGGCCGCGGCGCGGGACCTGGCTGGGGCCGGGCCGAAGAGCTGTTCGAAGATCTTGCGCTCGATGGGGCCGCAGATCTCGCCGCCGTGGCCGCCGCCATGCTCCACGATGCAGACCACGACGTACGTCTTGCCGTCCTTCTTGCCCCAGCTCGCCATCCAGGCGTGGTCGCGCTGCTCGTAGGGCATGAACTTGCCCTTGATGCGCACGTCGGGGTTGATCAGCTTGACCACCTGCGCCGTGCCGGTCTTGGCGCCGGTCACCACGTCGGGACGGTAGAGCGACTTGCCCGTGCCCCGCTCGACCGTGGCGACCATGGCGTCGAGGATGAACTGGCGGTCGCCCTCCTTGAGCGGCAGCGAGGCGTCCACCTTGGGCTCCTCGGTGTCCACCAGTTCCGGCTTGCGCAGCTTGCCTTCGCCGACCAGGGCCGAGAGGTAGCGCGCGATCTGCAGCGGCGAGGTGAGCACGTAGCCCTGGCCGATGGAGGCGATGACGGTCTCGCCCCGGGACCAGGCCGCGCCGAAGCGCTTGCGCTTCCATTCCTTGGAGGGAATGAGCCCGGCCTTCTCGTGGGGCAGGTCGATGCCCGTGCGCGCGCCGAAACCGCTGGCCAGGGCGTACTCGTGGAGGTTGTCGATGCCCATCTTGTCGCCGAGCTTGTAGAAATAGACGTCACAGGAATGCACCAGGGCATCCTTCATGGCCAGCGCGCCGAACCCGGACTTCTTCCAGTCGTGGAAGTCCCTGTTGCCGACCCTGTAGGACGGCGGGCAGCTCACGACGTCGCCCGGCTTGATGAAGTTGCCGGAAAGCCCGGCCGCGGCCATGAGCAGCTTGAACACCGAGCCGGGCGGATACACGCCCTGGGTGACGCGGTTCTGGATGGGATGGCGCGGGTTGTCGCGCAGTTCCTTCCACTTGTCGGCGGGCACGCCGAGCACGAACATGTTGTTGTCGTAGCTCGGTTCGCTGACCATGGCCCGGATTTTGCCTGTGTCGGGCTCCATGACGATGATCGCCCCGGCCTGGCCCTCCAGGAGCCTGGCGCACTCGCGCTGGAGGTTGATGTCGATGGCCAGGCGCACGTCGTGGCCGGCCTGCGGCGGTTCCAGGATCTGTTCGTTGTGCTGGCGGCCGAAGGCGTCCACCTCGACCTGTTTGCGGCCCTTGGCCCCGCGCAGTTCGTCCTCCAGGGAGTATTCCAGGCCCTGCTTGCCCACGGAGTCGCCAAGCGAGAGGTCCGGGCGCTTTTCCAGCTCCTCCTCGTTGGCCTCGGCCACGTAGCCGAGCACGTGGGCCATGAGCGGGCCGGTGGGGTAGGAGCGTTTCTGGCGGATGACGATCTCGAGGCCCGGGTAGAGCATGGCGTTGGCCTCGATGTGGGCCAGGGCCTCGTAGGGGAGGTCGGTGATGAGCGTGAGCGGCTCGAAGGGTTTGACCCGCTTCTTGCCGCGGCGAAAGGTCTCGAGCAGCTGCGCCTTGTCCACGCCGGTCCATTCCGAGACCTTGGCCAGGGTGGCGTCCACGTCGGCGCAGTCCTCGCGCACGAGGCCCAGGGCG
>DQED01000176.1 GCA_003525525.1 Desulfovibrio sp. | reverse complement strand
TTCTACGTGGCCGCCCCGGCCTCGACCTTCGACCTGACCCTGCCAAGCGGCGACCTCATCCCCATCGAGGACCGCACTCCGCGCGAAGTGACCCATGTGGGCGAGCACCGCATCACCCCGGAAAACGTCCCGGTCTACAACTTCGCTTTCGACGTCACCCCGGCCGAGCTCATCGCCGGCATCATCACCGAAAAGGGCGTGCTCACCGCGCCCTACGTGGACTCCATCCGCGCCGCCATCGGCGGCAAATAACCGCTCAAGCCTCAAGGACGCACCATGTCTCTGGACGAACGCACCATCACCGAAGCCATCGTCGACGAGTATTTCGCCAAGTTCAAATCGAGCCTCGACCTCGACGTCGCCATCGTCGGCGGCGGGCCTTCGGGGCTGACCGCCGCGCGGCTGCTCGCCAAGGACGGATTCAACGTCGCGCTTTTCGAGCGCAAGCTGTCGCTCGGCGGCGGCATGTGGGGCGGCGGCATGACCTACAACGTCATCGTGGTGCAGGAGGAAAGCGCCCACCTGCTCACCGACGTCGGCGTGCCCGTCAAGCGCTACAAGGAAAACTACTTCACCGCCGACGCCGTGGCCGCCACGACCACGCTCGCCTCCGCCGCCTGCCTGGCCGGGGCCAAGGTGTTCAACTGCATGAGCGTCGAGGACGTGGTGCTGCGCGAAGTTGGCGGCGGCAAGCGCGTCACCGGCATCGTCATCAACTCCTCGCCGGTCGAGATCGCCGGCCTGCACGTGGACCCGGTGGTGCTCGGCTGCAAGTACCTCGTCGAGGCCACGGGCCACGCCGTCGAAGTGCTGCACACGCTGGTGCGCAAAAACGACGTCAAGCTCAACACGCCCTCCGGCGGCATCGAGGGCGAGCAGTCCATGTGGGCCGAAGTGGCCGAGGCCAATACCGTGACAAACACCCGGGAGATCTTCCCCGGGCTCTACGTCGCCGGCATGGCCGCCAACGCGAGCTTCGGCTCCTACCGCATGGGGCCGATCTTCGGCGGCATGCTGCTGTCGGGCGAGAAGGTCGCGGCGGACATCGCCGCGAAGCTGCGAGGATAGCGGGAGAAGTCGGGGGGAGAATGCCTCCGGCGGCCAGGAGGGGACGCGGCTCCCCTCCTGGACCACCCCGTTCCGATTGAAAACGTCCGGCAAGGAGTATGGCATGCCCCTCGCGCATTATCCGGACCCGGACGTCCTCCACCCGATCGCGGGCTACGACAAGCTCGTATTTTTGAAAAACTGCATTACGCGGCCCAACATCCGCGTGGGCGCGTTCACCTACTTCGACGTCACGGGCACGCCCGGCGCGCGGGCCGAGGACTTCGAGACCCACAACGTCCTGTACCATTTCGATTTCATCGGCGACAAACTCCTGATCGGCTCCTTTTGCGCCCTGGGCAGCGGCGTGCGCTTCCTCATGAACGGCGCCAACCACGAGCTCGACCCGGTTTCCACCTACCCCTTCGGCATCTTCAGCGACGGCTGGGAGGCCGCCGCGCCGCTGTGCCAAAGCCGCGGCGACACCGTGGTCGGCAACGACGCCTGGATCGGCTTCGGCGCGACGATCATGCCCGGCCGCACCATCGGCCACGGCGCCATCGTCGGCTCCGGCAGCCTCGTCGCCAAGGACGTGCCGCCCTACGCCATCGTCGGCGGCAACCCCGCGCGCGTCATCCGCCAGCGCTTTCCCGACGCCGTGGTCGCGCGCCTGCTGGCCGTCGCCTGGTGGGACTGGCCCTATGAAAAAATCGCCCGCCACCTCCCCCTGATCGCCGGCGCGGACGTGGACGCCCTGGAGCGTGCCGCCGGGGAGTGACGCCCCGCCTCCCACGCCCGGCCCTCGCCTGCGCGCCGCGCGGATTGCAGGCAAAGGGTCCGGTCGATTGACCCGGAACGCGGCTTTTCGTATTTGCGGTTGACATGGCGGGAAAGTCGTGGTCAAGCCTCTGGCTCCCGTTTGCACACGGGATGACCGCCCCGCCTTTTCCCTAGCCCCCAAGGAGACCGATACCCCATGCCCCCTATCGTGGCCATCGTCGGACGCCCCAACGTCGGCAAGTCCACCCTCTTCAACCGCCTGGCCAGACGGCGCAAGGCCATCACCCACGACCGTCCGGGCGTCACCCGCGACCGGCTGGAGGCCCCGGCCTCCCTGGACGGCCGGGCCGTGACCCTGGTCGATACCGGCGGCATGGACTTCGACGTGCCCGAGGGCCTGGACCGCCAGATCGTGGTCCAGGCCGAGGCCGCGCTCACCATGGCCGACGTGGTGCTTTTTCTCGTGGACGGCCGGGCCGGTCGCACGACCCTCGACGACGAGGTGGCCGAACGGCTGCGCCGCGTGGGCAAGCCCGTGGTCGTGGCCGTCAACAAGGTGGACGGCGAGGAGCGCGTGAGCGCCGCCCTGAGTGATTTCCACGCCTGGGGCCTGCCCCTGCTCCCTGTTTCCGCCGCCCACGGCCACGGCATGAACGACTTGGTCGATGCTCTTCTCAAGGCCCTGCCCGAAGAGGCGGAAGCGACGGATGCGGAGGAAACGCGGGGCGAACCGGTACAGGCCGGCCTGCGTCTGGCCGTGCTCGGCCGCCCCAACGCCGGCAAGTCGTCGCTGGTCAACGCCCTGCTCGGCGAGGAGCGCGTCATCGTCAGCGAAGTGGCCGGCACCACCCGCGATGCCGTGGACGCTGTGCTGGTGAAAAACGGCCGGCGCTACGTGTTCGTGGACACGGCGGGCGTGCGCAAGCGCACCCGCATCACCGACGACCTGGAGCGCGACAGCGTGGGCAAGGCGCTTTCGAGCGCCAAGCGCGCCGACGTGGCCGTGGTGGTCATCGACGCCACGGGCGGGGTCGGCGTCCAGGACAAACGGCTCATTTCCTACCTGGACAAGGAACGCACGCCCTTTGTCATCGTGGTCAACAAGATCGACCTGATCGCGCAAAAGGACATGGTGGCGCTGCGCAAGGACATCGCGGAAGAGTTGCGCATGTGTTCCCACGTGCCGGTGCTCTACATCGCCGCGGCCAAGGGCAAGGGCGTGGGCAAGGTGCTGCCCATGGCCGAGGCCGTCTGGGCGGAGTGCAAGATCCGCGTGGGCACGGGCGCGCTCAACCGGGCCATGCGCGAAGTGCTGGACAAGCACCAGCCGCCCCTGGTCAACGGCCGCCGCGCCAAGTTCTACTACCTGACCCAGGCCTCGGACCCGCCGCCGACGTTCGTCTTTTTCGTCAGCGACACGGCCCGCGTGCGCGACTCCTACGCGAAGTACCTGGAAAACGCCCTGCGCAAGCTCTTCGGCATCACCATGGCCCCGGTCAAGGTCGTCTGCCGCGACAGCCACAAGCCCAAGGAATAGAAGCCCTTCGGAGAGAAGGGGACGGGGGAACGCCTCCGGCGGCCAGGAGGGGCTCACAGGCCCCTTCCGGACCTCCCAAGAGAAATGCGCCATCCCGCGGCCGCAATCGTGCGCCGCGCCGTGCGTCCTTGCGACGCGTCTTCGACAGGAATTTCTCTCTCCGGAAAGGACGGGAGCGCTAGCGGCAATCGATGCCGGCGTCGCAGAACTTGCCCACGCCATATTCGCGGCGGCGGAAGAACTTTTCCGGGTCCGGGCCGATGATCTGCATTTCCGGCTGGCGCGCCTGCATGGAGAGCGCGATGTGCATCTCCTTGGTGCAGCCCGTGGAAAAGGTCGCGTCCTTGCCCGCCCACACCGGCGGCACGCCGCGCCCGAGCAGGCCGAAGCTCTTTTCGATGTCGTAGTGCGACTGGAACCGCCACACGTCGATGAGTCCGCTGCGCTGCACCTTCTCCCACATGAACATCAGGTCGTCGGCGTCCATGCCTTTCTCGAAGTGCTCGGCGGGATTGATGATGCAGGTGCCGGGCAGCTTTTCGCGCAAATGGGCCACGAAGGTCGTGACCAGTTCGATGGCCGTTTTCGTCTGGCCGGGGATGGAGCCGATGACGGCGCTGTAGAACATCACCGACTTGCCGGCGGCCTTGGCCGCGCGCATGCTCGCGATGATCTCCTCGGCCTTGGCCGTGATGTCGGCCTCGGTGAACGAACGCGCGGATGGCGCGCGGGGTTTGAAGTCCAGGCGCAGCCCCCCCGCTTCCTCGGCGTAGAAGCAGGCCACGTCCCGGGTGAACAGGTGGCTCGTCTGGATCAGCCGGCGGTGGTTGAGCCGCCCCCTGGCCAGGACCAGGTCGGCCTCCTTCCAGGCCCGGGCGAAGGTCACGGACACCCGGTAGAGGTTGAGGCGCTCGCGCGTGCCGTCGGAAATGACGGTCAGCGGATTCTCGCGCATGATCCGCAGCAGTTCGTTCTTGGTCACGCGGGAATCGTTCAGGAAATGGGCTCCGGACAAGGCCGCGTCCAGGATCGGATCGCCGTCCGGGTCCCAGGCCGTGGGCGCTTCGTAATAAAACCCGTCCTTGAGCGCGACGATCACCCGGTGGCCCAGGCGCAGCAGCGTGCGCACGGCCAGCAGGTCGAAAAGGACGCCGCCCGCCGTGTCGGGCAGGAAAAGGATCTTGAGCCCGCCCCCGCTCCGGCGCGGGTCGAGCAGGGCCTCGAGGCGCGCGAAATCGGCCGGAAGGGCGTTCATGGCCGCATCCAGGGCCTCGCGTCCGGGCAACGCCCCGGAGCCGTCCCAGATGCCGGGCATGGAGCCCAGAAGCAGCAGGCGGCGCAGCTCCAGCATGTCCAGTGCGAAGCGCAGCTCGGGAATGGCCCGGCAGCCCGGCAGGTCGGCCGGGCAGGCGTAGAGCATGGTGCGGAAGGCCTCGCTCTGGATGAAGGCGAAGGCCCGGCGGTTGCACGCGCGCTTGCGCTCCCGGTACGGGTCGTCGAGCCCGGACTGGGTGAGGAAGATCGTGCACAACCGCTTGGCCAGACGCGAGGGGATGAGCGTGGGCCGCGTCATGGCCTGGCGGTACTTGAGCTCGCACAGGCTGCGGATCTTGACCGCCGTGTAGGCGTCGGGCACGTAGGCGTCGATGAGCCGGCCGATGCGGGCCAGCCGGCTGTCGTATTCGGCCACGACCAGGGGATCGGCCCGTTCGCTGATGAGGTGGGAGAACATCTCGTCCGAGCACGGCACGTAGATTTCCTCGGGCGCGAGCGAAACCATGAAGCGCAGCTGTTCGGGCGAGGCGTTTTTCTCCGGGGCGATGGCGTGGTCCAGGTTGTTTTCGGTCATGAAGTGGAGCAGCCAGGCGTCGCGCACGGGATCGCCGCCGTAGCGCGGCGCCTGGCCCGGGGCCAGGGAGATGGGAGCGATGCTGACGTCCCTCATGGCCGGTTGATGAACCCCTTGAGCCGCAGGCGGCCGAAATAGCTGTCCCCCGGGCGCGTGGCCAGGCGCAGGCAGCGCCCGGACTTGCGCACCACGACCACGTCGTTGTCGTCGAGGGGAAAGAGTTCCTGCCCGTCGCAGGTCAGGTACATGTTGGTTTCGGGCGCGGAGAGCGACAGGCGCACCGGGGACTCGGCCGGCACGACGACCGGCTTGAAGTCGCTGAGAAACGGGCAGATGGGCACCACGCACAGCACGTCGAGCCCGGGGTAGATGAGCGGCCCTCCGGCCGAGACGCAGTAGGCCGTGGAGCCCGTGGGCGTGGAGATGACCACGCCGTCGGCGCGCAGCGTGCAGACGTCCACGTCGCCGAGCGTCACGTCGAAGGCGGCGAGCCTCGCCATGGCTCCGCGGCTGATGACCGCGTCGTTGAGCGCGGTGGTTGCGTAGACGGTCTCGTGGCCCCGGCTGACGGTCACTTCGACCATGATGCGCCGGGCTTCCTCGAAGCCGTTTTGCAGGATGTCGCCGAGGACTTGCGGCCAGTCGTCGAGCCCGGCAGAGGTCATGAACCCGACCCGGCCGAGGTTGATGCCGAGAAACGGCACGCCGTCGGCCGCGCCCTGACGGGCGGCCGAGAGCATGGTGCCGTCGCCGCCGAGGATCAGCGCCAGCTGGGGCGGCGTGGTGAGCACGGCCCCGGCCGGATGGACCACGGTCTGGGCCTCGGGAGAATTCTCCCGCACCAGCGCGACGACGCCGCGCGCAGCCAGCCATTCGGCCACGGTCCAGGCCATGCCCCTGGCTCTTTCGTGGTCGGCCTTGTGGATGACGAGGACGGTTCGTATGACGCCTTGCATGCCCGGTTTCCGTTTTTTCGGGTTTATCCCCTTCCGGTCCGGGGAGGAAGGGCCTTATACGGCAAAGGCACGGACGACACAAGAAAGTCGCCGGGCCGCCCCGACGACGGGCATGGATTTTTTTCGCCGATGCCTCTAAAGGTGGAACCGTCCTGACCGATAAGCACCGTGAGAAGGAGATATACGCCTTGACCGCGATCCCCTACCAGGTCCGCGCCATGTTGCGCACCTACGGACGGCAGGTGACCACGGCCAGGCGACTGGCCCGCTACCGCCGCTCCCTGGCGGCCGTCGGGGCCGAGGACGAGGTCAGGATTTCCCGGGAGGCCAAACGCCGGGAACTCGTGGGCCGGGTGGCGGCCGAGATCGTCGAAAACTGCATCGTGACCGGATCGGACACGCCGGTGGTCGAGGACATCAAGGCGGACCTGGAAGAGGAACTGGGGTTCCCCCTCGTGTTCGCCTACCCGCCGGAAGAACAGGAGATGCAGATTTTCCGCACGGACGGCGCGGACGGCCCGCAGGAGATCACGGGAGAATTCAAGACGGCGGTTTTCAGGCGCCTGTGGGAGCTGGCCCTGGAGAAAGTCGACGAAACCATGCTCTAAATTTCGGTCCCCCCGCTGCCGATACGTCTTATATGAAGAATGCGGGAGGGGGTAGCCATGGACATCAAGACAATATTCGGAATCAATCAGGGCTACGGCCAAAACCGGGTCAAGCGCGGCGGCTCGGGCGAAACCTCCTCGATTTCGCGCACGGACGGAGGCGAGGCGTCCGGCGCTTCCGGCGCGGACAAGGTCACGCTCTCCGGCGACGCCCGGCTCGTCTCCCTGGCCGCGACCACGGCCAAGGACGCCCCGGACACGCGCTCCGACCGGGTGGCCGAACTCAAGGCGCAGGTCGAGGCCGGAACCTACCAGCCCGACTCGCGCAAGATCGCCGAGAAAATGCTCACCATGGACTCGGAGTTGTTCGGCTAGGCCGCCGGGAGACGGCAGGATACGCAGCAACGGCCCGCACGCGGACACGCGCGCCGAAGCGGGCGACGGAAAATAGCGACATGGGCGTGCATCCGCCCCACGCGTCACGGACAGGGCGACGCGTTTCCAAGGCGCCTTCCCCCCGAAAGGGGCGGAAGGCGCTTCCTATTTGCGGCCGGTCATGCCCGGCGTGTAATGGGCCGGGTAACGGGAGTCGGTCTGGGGGATCTGGAGTCCGATGCGAGCCACGTTGTTGATGACGATGGGGCCGCTCAGGTTGAGGGTGGTGCGCTCGGGCATGCCTTGCGGAATGGTCACGGTGACGAGGACCAGCGCCTGTTCCCGCGTTTCGATGTCGAGCAGCCGACGGTCGGCCTCGCCGATGACCACTTCGTAGTCGGTCATGAAGGAATAGGGATCGGCGACGAGCAGCCCGAGCTTGGGATCGTCGAGGCTTTGCAGCACGAGGAACGGGGACTCCTCGCGCAACTGGATGAGCGTGAACTCCCGATACCCCATGAACCCGATCAGGCCGCGGGGAAACGTCAGCACGCGCTCCTCGGGCAGGGTCATGGTCCCGAGCCGCGTTTCCACTATTCGTTCGTCTTTTTTGGCCATAACTTCGCCGCCGCCAGGACATCGGATTCCATGGCGCAAAGCGCCTGCCGGTTCTGCTCGAGCACCCGGAGGTACACCTCTTCGCGATACACCTGCATGTCGTCCGGCACTTCGAGGCCGATCTTGATCTGCTTGCCCTGGACGCCCAGGACCGTGATCTTGATGTGATCGCCGAGGTGCAGGCTCTCGCCAGGCCGTCGGGTCAAAATGAGCATGGACGCCCGCGCCCCCACTTTCGGTTGCAGGCGAGAAAAACTTCGTCTTCGCGCCTTGTTATGCCGTCCTGTACGCGGCGCGCCCGCCCCTTGTCAACGGGGGGAAGCGCTGCCGGACGACTAAATGTAGCTGACCAGGGACAGGTTCATGACCATGCTCGAGGACTTGAGCACGGCCTGGTACGCCAGCTCCTGCTCCGAGAGCTTGGTGATCAGCTCCGTCAGGTCCGCGTCCTCCACGTTGCTCAGGGTCTTGGTGGAGTTTTCGGACAGGGTCGTGACCATGTCCTTGGTGGAGGTCACCCGGTTTTCCTTGGCCCCCACCGACGCCGCCGACACGAGCACCTGGTTTTGCGACGCGGTCAGGTCGTCGAGGCATTTCTGGATGCCGCTCTGGTTGTTGGTTTCCAAATAGCCCACCAGCTTGCCCACGGTTTCCATCAGGTTGCCGGACTCGCTGCCGTCGAAGGTGGCGGCGGTATAGTACTTGGTCGAGGCGTTGGAAGCGGTGGTCTGGTACATGCCGCCGAAGATGTCCTTGCCCACGCCGTTGACCACCACGGAATCCGTGGGGGAAATGCCGATGGAAATGTCCGCTGTGCTCGGCTGGATGAAGAACTGGTTGCCGTTGGCGGGCGTGCCCGAAGTCATGTCCAGGGAGAGGATGCCGCCCGGGACGGACAACGTGGTGACGCTCGCGCCCACCGCGCCGGAGGTGTTGCCCGTCACCCAGGACGCGCCGCCGTCGGTGCTGTAGGAATAGACGTAGGGATCGCCCGAGGTGTCGTCGAGGCGCACCTGGACGTTGCCGGAAAAGCTGCCCTTCGCCGTGGCGGTCATGGTGTTGTTGGCCGATGTGACGGCGATGTCGTCGTTCGTGTTGCCCTGGTAGTAGGCGGCGGGCCGAATCCACAGCCAGGTGCCGGCGCTGTCGTCGGTTTTCGTGCTGACGGTGACGCTGTTGAGCGCGGCGTGGGAGAGCGTCATGGACACGCCGCCCATCTCCAGGGTCTCGGTGTCGGCCGAGGGCGCGGGCGCGGCGTAGGCGCCGGTTTGCCAGGTCGTGCCGCCGTCCGTGGAGTAGCGGAAGGCGGGCTGGTCTGGCGCGGTCTTGTCCGTGAACTGCACCAGGACGGCGGAATCGGTGTTCCCGCTGACGGTGTAGCCCGGCGCCGTCTGATCCTTGAGGGCCGCGTCGAACGTCGCGTCGTTGCTCGTGAGGCCAAGGCCCATGGTGTAGGCTGCGGTGTCGGTCTTGTTGCCGGCGAAAAGGGACTGCTCCCCGTAGGAGGTGTTGGCCATGGAAACGAGCTGTTCGTAATACTGGCGCACGGCCGAAGCGATTTCCCCGCGGTTTTCCTTGGTGATGGTGCCCGTGGCGGCCTGCTCGGCGTAGCCCTTGATCGTGGTGACCAGCGTGCTGACCGAGGAGAGCGTGCTGTCGGCCTGGGTGAGCCAGCCTTGCGCCGCGTCGATGTTGCGGCCGTACTGGGCGAGCTGGCTCAAATCGATGCGGGTGTTGAGCACCTGCACCGCGCCGTTGGGATCGTCGGAGGGCGCGTTGATGCGCTTTTGCGTGGAGGCATGGTTGTTGGTGTCCATGAGCTTGGCCAGGGAGGCGTTGTTTTGCCTGATGACCGTGCCGTAGAGGCTTTGCTGGGTGACGCGCATGACCATGGGAACCTCCGGCGGGGCTAGTTCTTCATCCCCAGGACCGTTTCGAACATGGAGTTGGCCGTGCTGATGAGCTTGGCCGCCGCCTGGTAGGAGTGCTGGAACTTGATGAGGTTGGTCAGCTCCTCGTCAAGGCTGACGCCGGAAACGGCCAGCTTCTGCGCCTTGGTCTGGTCGGCCAGGGAGGACTGATAGGTGGACTGGTAGGAGGCGGCCGAAGTGTCCGCGCCCACCCGGCCGACAAGGGCGTCGTAGAAGCCGCCGAGCGTCTGGGACGTCGTGGCCTGCCCGGTCACCGAGAAATCGATGGCCTTGTCCTGCAGGGCCTTGATCGCCGTGGCCGTGGTGTTGTCGCCCGCGGCGGCCAGGCCGTCCGTGCCGACATGCCCGGCGCAGACCCGGTTGACGTCGCTGGCCACGGTGCTGTTTATGGCGACGTCCGAGGCATTGGAGCCGGTGAAAAGCGTGTTGACGCCAAGAGCCGCCAGCACCCCGGTGGTGTCTTCGCCGAACTGGAACGTGTAGGTGCCCGCGCCCGTGATGGAAAGCTGCTTGTTGACCACCGTGGCCGTCAGATAGGTCGGGGAAAAGGCGTTGTTGATGGCCGTGACGAGATCGTCGAGGGAGCCGGTCGCCGGGTCGAAGGCGATGGCGGCCTTGACGGGATTGCCGCCGGCGTCCTTGGCCAGCTTCCCGTTGGCGTCGTAGACGTACATCGAAAGCGCGCCGGACTGCAGCCGGTCGAAATAGGGCAGCCCCGAGGCGTTGCTGGCCAGGGCGACGGTCGTGTCGGAGACGGAATAGCTCCCCTGGACCGAGGAGAAATTGGTCAGACCCGCGCCCTGGGAATGCAGGCGGTTGACCTCCCAGACCATGGAGTTGGCCATGGCGTCCAGGGAGTCCTGGTATTCGCCGAGCTGCACGTCGCGCAGCAGAAAGGCCCCGCCCAGCGCGCCGCCGGTGATGCGACGCGGATTGTCCGTGCCGTCGGGGTACTGCTGGGGCGTGACGTTTTCCGGCGTGCCGGCCGTGGTGTACCAGTACAGGGCCTTCTTGGGGACCAGGGTGAACGTGTCGCCGGTATGCATGTCGGTCGCCGCGGTCGGGTCCGACAGCGTGCCGAACCACACGTCCAGATCCCCCACGCGCACCTTGCCGTTCTCGCCGTTGGCCGCGAACACCGCTTCGTTGCCGTTCTTGTCCTTGAGCCACGTCTTGCCGCCGTCGAGCGAGGCGCGGAAGGTGGCCGCGCCCGAGCCGGCCGCGCCGTCCGAGAGCACCTGGATGGTGTACTCGCTCGAATCCGTGCCGTCGCTGTAGCACTGGACGTTGGGAGAGGCCGCAACGGACGCGGCGCTTAACGTGCGCACCGTCTTGCCCTGTTCGAAGGCGAAATCAAAGGGCACCGTGCCGTCCACGATGGTCTGGCCGGACTTGGTGTAGACGGTGTAGTTGCCCTTGCCGTTGTCCACCACGTTGACGTCCACCAGGGAGGCCATGGCCTCGACCTTGGCGTCGCGCTGGTCGTAAAGGCTGTTGGGGTTGCTCACCCCGTCGATCTGGTACTGGTTGATCTTGCGGTTGAGGTCGGCCACGTCCTTGGCGAGCTGGTTGAGCTTGTCCACGTCCTCGCCGATGGCGGTGTTGAGCTGCGTCTTCTGCTGCGACAGGGAATCGGACATGGAGCGGTAGATGCTAAACAGCGTCTGCGAATCCTCGAGCATGGTCTGGCGCGTGGCTGCGGCGCTGGGGTTGGTGGTCAGGTCGCCCCAGTCGGCGAAGAACTTGGACAGCGCGGCGTTGGCCCCTTTCGTGTTGGATTCGTTGAACAGGCTCTGGATGGAGGTCAGGCCGTTGTGCATGGCCTTCCAGCGGTCGCGCGTCGAAATCTGGGAGACGTACTGGGATTCGGTCAGGGCGTCGTAGGCACGCACCACTTCCTGGGCCACCACGCCCGAGCCGAGCTGGCCGGGCTGGGTGGTGATGTACGCCCCGTCGCGCAACACCACGGACTGCTTGCTGTAGCCCTCGGTGTCGACGTTGGCGACGTTGTTGCCCGTGACCTGGAGCGCCGCCTGGGACGCGGTGAGGGCCGAGCGGCCGATGGAGAGGACGGAGCTCAAGCTCGACATCACAACCTCCCGTTCAGGATGCTCGGTCCGCTATGGGCGGCGGCCATGCGCCCCCTGGCCCCATAGACGCCCTTTTTGGGCACAAGCAGCGCCCGCAGGTTGTCCAGGCCGCTCCTGGCCACATCGTAAAGCCCGAGCGCCATGGCGTAGTTGCGGTTGGCCTGCTTTGCTCCCTGTTGCTCGGCGGCGTCGATGGCCGCGTGCAGTTCCCCGGCCCGGGCCGCGTCCGCGGCGGAAAAGCGTCCGACCACGTCGGCCAATCGCCTGGCGGCGGGGTCCATGGCCGCATACAGGGCATGCAGGCTGCGGCGTTCCCCGCCGAGCTGGCGCAGCAGCTCCTGGATGGAAAATTCGAGGGTGGCCACGGTCCCGGGGTCGCGCACGGCGAGCTGGGCAAATTCTTCCTCAAGCAGATCGCGCAGCAAAATGACGGCCCGCAACTGGCGCTCCAGGTTGGCTAGGATTTCCCTGATCATGGCCGTCCTCCGTTTCCCAAAAAACACCGCATGTTACGTCGTTCCTTCCAACAATCCCGAGGCGGCCAGCATGGCTTTGGGGTCCACCGTCTCGCCGTCGCGGCGCAGTTCGAAGTGCAGATGCGGCCCGGTGGAACGCCCCGTACTGCCGACCTCTGCAATTTTTTCGCCAGCCGTGACCGCGTCCCCGGCCTTGACCGAAGCGGAACGCAGGTGGCCGTACACGCTCTTCCAGCC
>DQED01000174.1:18278-22706 GCA_003525525.1 Desulfovibrio sp. | reverse complement strand
GGGCTGCCCACCTGGGACAAGCCTGCCGCGCCGTGTCTGCTCACACGCCTGCCGCATGGCGCGCCAGTGGACGCGGCGGTCCTGGCGCGCATCGAACGGGGCGAAGCGCTGTTGGCCGAGCTCGGCTTTCCCGGCGCGCGCCTGCGCCTGCACGGCGACCTCGCCCGCATCGAGGTCCCGGCGGCGCGTATCGGTGAATTGGTCGCGGCCGCGGCCGCAAGCGGTCTGGCCGAGCGCCTGGGCCGTCTCGGCTGCCGCTTCGTGACCGTGGACCTTGCCGGCTACCGCATGGGCAGCCAAAACGAACCCGCCTCGGGCGGAGACAAGACGGATTCCTGAGCGATGGATACCCAAGAAAACCTGCTTGCGCTGCTGACCGCCGTGAAAAACGGCGAACTGGACGTCGCTGCCGGCATGGAGCGCCTGCGCGACCTGCCGTACCTGGAAATGGGCCATACCAAGATCGACCTGCACCGGCCGCTGCGAAACGGCTTTCCCGAAGTGGTCTACGCCGCGGGCAAGACGTCCGGGCAGGTGGTCGAGATCTTCACCCGTCTGCGCGACCGTGGGCCTGTGCTCGCCACGCGCGTACCCGAGGAAACCGCGGTCCAGGTGCTCGCGGCCTGCCCCGAGGCCAGGCATAACGCCCTGGGGCGCACCCTGACCATGGGCGAGGATCGGGTCGTGTGCGGCGAAGGGGAGATCGGCGTGGTCACGGCCGGCACCTCGGATCTGCCCGTGGCCGAGGAGGCGCTCGAGACCTGCCGCATGTTCGGCCACCGCGCCTTTCTCGTCAGCGACGTGGGCGTGGCCGGCCTGCACCGGCTGCTCGACCGCATCGACCTCCTGCGCCGGGCGCGAGCGCTCATCGTCATCGCCGGCATGGAAGGGGCGCTGGCGAGCGTGGTCGGGGGGCTCGTGCCCCAGCCGGTGGTGGCCGTGCCCACGTCCGTGGGCTACGGCGCGGCCCTGGCCGGGTTCACGGCGCTTTGCGGCATGCTCACCTCCTGCGCCAGCGGCGTGACCGTGGTCAACATCGACAACGGTTTCGGCGCGGCCTGCGCCGCCTGCCGCATCAACACCCTGTGCCGCCAGGGGCAGGAGGGCTAGGAAGCGGAGCAGGGCAGCCGTATTGGTGAAACGGCCCCAGACCCCGCCATGCAAACGGCCGGCGCATTCCCAGGGGATGCGCCGGCCGTTTGCGTGGCACGTCGGGAGGCCCGCTCGGCCCGGTCGTGCGGTTGATCTCCCCTAGAAGGGTTTCGTCTTCCAGAATTCGGAGCGTTTCTTGAGCGTCTCTTCGAGCTTGGCCAACTCGCGCCGGTCGTCGTCGCTCTTGGCCGCGGCCTTGGCTTTTTCCAACTGGAACTTCACCTGGCGCGGGTTGTTGTCGTAGATGGCGGCGTAGGTCAGGTTGAGGTAGGCGTGGAAGATGTCGCCGGCCTGGCCGAGAATCTGGCCGTAGGTGGCGCGGATCTCGGCGTTTTCCGGCACCCGCAGCCGCACCTGTTCGAGGTAGGCGGCCGCGGCCTTGTAATTGCCTTCCTGGGCCAGCATGCGGCCGTATTCGTAGTTGGCGTCGATGTCCTTGGGGTTGGCCCGCAGCGCCGCCTCGAGCAGGGACTTGGCCCGGGCGAAGTCGCGCACCTTGAGGAAATAACGGCCCGATTCGCGCAGCACCAGCGGATCGTTGCCGCCGCAGACCAGGGCCGCCTCGAAAGCCGAACGCGCCTGGGCCACGTCCTCGAGGGAACGCGACAGGGCGATGGCCAGCCCGAGCTTGTCCAGGCACGTGGCCTTGTCCCCGAGCTTGCGGAAATAGGACACGGCGTTTTTGGGGTCGGTGTAGCGGGCGCGCACGAGCATCTGCGCGCGCTTGAAGGCCACATCGTTGTTCTTTCTGTCGCGGATGTTCGCGGGCAGCTTGTTGATGCGGTCTTTTAAGTAGCTGATGCGTTCTTCCAGACCCGGGTGGGTGCTGAGGTAGGTGGGAATGGTCCCGCCGCCCTGCATCCACTTGAGCTTACGCATGGTCTCGAACGCGCCGATGAGCCCCTGCGGGGGATAGCCGGCCGCGATCAGGGCGTTCATGCCGACCTGGTCGGCCTCGCGTTCGTCGTCGCGGGAATACTTGAGGTAGGCCTGCGCCGAGGCCGCCTGGGAGCCCATGGCTACGGCCGCGCCCAGGTCCCTGTTGCCCGTGGTCTGCCCAAGGACCACGCCGGCGAGCACGCCGACGAGCTGTCCGATGGAAAGCGCCTTCATTTCGCCCACGCGCTTGGCGATGTGGCGCTGGCTGACGTGCCCCAGTTCGTGGGCGAGCACGCCCGCCAATTCGGATTCGTGCTCCATGTTGAGGATCAGCCCCGTGAACACGAACACGTAGCCGGCCGGACCGGCGAAGGCGTTGACGGCGTTGTCGTTGATCACGCTGACGGTGATGGGGAAGGACATGGGGGCCTTCACCCCGATCAGCCGGTCCACCACGCCCTTGACGTAGTCGTTGACCTCGGTGTCCTCGATCAGCGGCATGCGGGCGCGGATGAGGGCGTTGAATTTCTCGCCGAGCTCGCGTTCGTCCTTGAGATCGAAGGAAAACAGGTCGGCCCGCGCGACGGGCACGGCCAGGACCGAAAAGACCAGGAACCAGCAGGCGAGGCCGGCCGCCGCCATGCGTCGCAACGCGCCAGGAGCGCAGAAGAAGCTGTGTATGCGCATCCCCGACGCATAGCGCGATCGGGCGACGATGAAAAGATGGGGCCAAGGCGGGGCCGCGCCTTGTAATGGGCCGGACAGGTTGCGGACAGAAACGGCCGGCGGCGGGCCGGGAGAGGCGCGAAGCCGGCGACAGGCGCGGCGCGCCTCAGTTTCCGGCGTTCCTGGTCAGGAAGATGTCGAGCTGGTTGGCGAAGGCTTCCCGGTCGCGGTTGGAAAGAGGCGGCGGGCCGCCGGTGACCACGCCCGCGTCGCGCAGTTCGTAGAGCAGGTTGCGCATGGCCAGCCGGCCCCCGATGTTGTCCTTGGTGTACAGTTCGCCCCTGGGGTTCAGGGCGTGGGCGTCTTTTTCGATCACCCGTGCGGCCAGCGGAATGTCCGCCGTGATGACCAGATCGCCGGGAAGCACCCGCTCCACGATGGCCGTGTCCACCACGTCGAAGCCCTGGCCCACGCGCACGGCGCGGATGTACGCGGAGGCGGGGACGGCCAGGGTCTTGTTGGCGACCAGGGTCAGTCCGAGACGCAGGCGGAGGGCGGCGCGGAAGAGGATTTCCTTGATCGGATTGGGCAGGGCGTCGGCGTCGGCGTAGATGTGCATGGGCGTTCTCGCGGCGACGGCCCTCCGGCGTCGCCAGCGCGAAGCTGGCGTCGCCGGAGGGCCGTCGCGGGGCTCGGCTCTCGACCTCGAAGGAAGCGTCCGCTTTTTCGAGGGCAACGCTCTTGAATAGGTATCCCCTGACAAATACTCGTGTATTTTTTAGGGGCGCTCTCCTAGCGGTTCATCAGGTCCAGGAATTCGCGGTTGGTCTTGGTGCCGCGCATCTTGTCGAGCAAAAATTCCATGGAGTCGATGGGGCTCATGGGCGCGAGCAGCTTGCGCAGGATCCAGACGCGGTTGAGCACGTCGGTTTCGAGCAGCAGCTCTTCCTTGCGCGTGCCGGACCGGTTGATGTCGATGGCCGGGAAGACGCGCTTTTCGGCCAGATGGCGGTCCAGGTAGATTTCCATGTTGCCGGTGCCCTTGAACTCTTCGAAGATGACTTCGTCCATGCGGGAGCCGGTGTCGATGAGCGCCGTGGCGATGATGGTCAGCGATCCCCCCCCCTCGATGTTGCGCGCCGCGCCGAAGAAGCGCTTGGGGCGTTGCAGGGCGTTGGCGTCGAGGCCGCCGGAGAGCACACGTCCCGAAGAAGGGGTGACGGCGTTGTAGGCGCGGCCCAGGCGCGTGATGCTGTCGAGCAGGATCACCACGTCGATCTTGCGTTCGACCAGGCGCTTGGCCTTTTCGATGACCATCTCGGCCACCTGCACGTGGCGCTGGGGCGGCTCGTCGAAGGTGGAGGAAACGACCTCGGCCTTGACCGTGCGCTCCATGTCCGTGACTTCCTCGGGCCGCTCGTCGATGAGCAGGACGATGAGGAAGACGTCGGGCCGGTTGGCATTGATGGAGTTGGCGATGGTCTGGAGCAGCATGGTCTTGCCGGTGCGCGGCGGGGCGACGATGATGCCGCGCTGGCCGTGGCCGATGGGGGTCAGCAGGTCGATGACCCGGGAGGAGTAGTTCTCGGCCCCGTTTTCCATGACGTAGCGCTTGTCGGGATACAGCGGCGTCAGGTTGTCGAAGAGCACGAGGTTGCGCGAGGCCTCGGGCGGGGCGAAACCGATCTCGCCCACGCGCAGCAGCGCGAAATAGCGCTCGCCCTCCTTGGG
>DQED01000174.1:0-18230 GCA_003525525.1 Desulfovibrio sp. | reverse complement strand
GAGGGCGAGACGTAGATGTCGTCCGGGCCGGGCATGTAGCTGTACATCGGCGAGCGCAGGAAACCGAAGCCGTCGGGCAGGATTTCCAGCACGCCTTCGCCGAAGATGGCGCCGTTTTGCGAAGCGCAGCTTTGCAGCAGGGCGAAGATCAGCTCCTGCTTGCGCATGCCGTTGGGATTTTCGACGTTATACTGGACGGCCAGGTCCATCAGTTCGGACATGCTCTTGAGCTTGAGCTCGGAGAGGTTCATGGAGGACTCCATGATGCCCGGCTTGATGGCGGAAGGTTGTAGGATGTCGTCGCTTTCGATGGGATCGGAAAGCACGGGCGCAGGGGGGGACTGGGGAGGACGTCCGCGGCGTTTGGGTGCGTTGCTCACAGGAATAGCCCGGCGCGGGAAAGCGCAATATTGAAGTGAACGATAAAACCCGATGCAGCGTGAATTCAGTATGACCGTTCGCTGAGGAAGCGGCGAATACTCGCTTGTTTACGGGGACCAGTGTAGTGGAGGACAGACCGGTTATGGCCTGGAACGATCCATATACTTTTTCCGGGGACTGTCAAGGGCGCGACGGCCCGCGGCCGCAATCGCCCGGCGTCATTCCTCGGGTTTGGGGGCCAGGACGTCGGCGAAGATTTCGTTGATGACGTCCTTGATCTCCTGTTGGTCCTTGTCAAGGGCCAGGGCCAATTCCAGGGTGAGCAGGCTCGTGGCCTGCTCGAGCAGCCGGCGTTCGCCGAAGGAGAGCTCCTTGTTCTGGCCGATAAGGAGCAGTTCCTTGAGCACGTAGGCCACGTCGGCGAGGTCGCCGCTTTTCAGCTTCTCGGAATATTCGCGGTAGCGGCGGTTCCAGTTCTGGCCGGTGTAGCCGGTGAAATCCGAGCGGTCCTTGAGGGATTCGATGATGGCCGCGCCCTGCTCGGCGGTGCACAAGGGGCGGAGCCCGACGTTGGCGGCGTTTTTGACCGGCACCATGAGGGTGACGTTGTTGCTCAAAATGCGCACGATGAAAAAGTCGGCCGAGGCGCCGCCGATCACCTGGGTCTCGATACGTTCGACCCTGCCCACTCCCTGGGCCGGATATACCACCAGCTGGTCCTCGGAAAACACGGTAGACTCCTTGCCGGAAAACGCACGCCACAGAGCGCACCTGTCGTCTACGAGCCAAGTTACCGTACTTGCCGCCATGTGTCCACGGATTCCGGCGGCAAGAACGGCAGGCGCGGGAGGAGCCGGGGGAGGATGGGCGGTCAGGCGGTGGCGTCGAACGCGCCCGCCTTGCGCATGACGGCGTCGAGGCCTTCCTCGAGGAAGGTCATCACGGCGTCCACGGCGGCCGGGATCACCCGGCGCACCACGGCGAACTCGTCGTTGCGGAAGGGTTCGAGCACGTAGCCGGCCACGTCGCGGCCGGGTTCGGGGCGGCCGATGCCCAGGCGCAGCCGGACGAAATCCGGGGTGCCGAGTTCCTGGGTCACGGATTTGAGGCCGTTGTGGCCGGCGTTGCCGCCGCCGCGCTTGGCGCGCATGCGCCCGAGCGGCAGGTCGAGCTCGTCGTGCACGACCAGGACGTCGGCCGGGGTCAGGCCGTAGAAATCCATGGCGCCACGCACGGCACGGCCGCTTAGGTTCATGAAGGTCAGCGGCTTGACGCACAGGAACTGGGCGAAGGCCCCTCCCGGCAGCACGGGCAGGGATATGGTCGCGGCCTCCATGTCCTTGCGCGAGGACAGCGCCGCGCGCGGCGCGCCGCCGAGTTCCCTGGCCCGCTCGATGAGCGCGTCCAGGGCCATGAAACCGAAGTTGTGGCGGGTGGCGGCGTAGCGGGGGCCGGGATTGCCCAGCCCGACGAGGAGCGCGGTAACGGCCATGGCTGCGTCCGGGGTTGTCGCGTCAATGGAAAAAGAGGCGGGGCGCGTCGATCGCGCCCCGCCCGCATGGCAGCAAAGATGTCCCGGTCGCCGGTCTAGGAGGCGGGAGCGGCGGCTTCCTCGGCCTCGGGCATGAGCACGGCCAGGATGGCGAAGTTGTCGTCGTAAACGGCCGTGACGCCCTCGGGCAGCTTCAGGTCGGCCACCTGCACGCTCTCGTTGACGTCGAGCTCGGTGATGTCGATGACGACCTTGTCCGGGATGGACAGGGGCAGGGAGGACACCTCGATGGTTTCGCGGTGGATCTCCAGGGCGCCGCCCTTGACCTGGCCCTTGGCCTTGCCGGTCACTTCCACGGGGATGTGCACGCGGATGGGCTTTTCCAGGTCCACGCCGTAGAAGTCGACGTGGGTGATGCGCGCCTTGGTCGGATGGTGCTGGAGCTTCCAGACCAGGGCCGGCTTGATCTCCTTGCCGGATTCGCCAGCGATGTCGAGGTGGAAGACATGGGCGGACGAGGTCTTGGCATAGAGCTTTTCCAGGGGGAGGTGCTCGACCATGACCGGGATGTTGGCGCCGGCGGCGTCGTAGTAAACGCCCGGGACCATGTCCGTGGCGCGCAGCTTCCTGTTGGCGCCCTTGCCAAGGCCCGTGCGGGTCGTAACGGCCAGGGTTTGCATCTCTTTCATAGCGTCTATCTCCTTGTCGCCCGGGGGCGAAACATGATTTCCGGTCAGGCGGGGCGGCTTAGGTGAAAAGCACGCTCACCGAGGACTCGGTGTGGATGTTGTGGATGGCCTTGGCCAGGAGCCCGGCGATGGACAGGGTCTTGATCTTGCTACAGGCCTTGGCCTTGTCGCTTAAGGGGATCGTGTTGGTGGTCACGATCTGGGTGAAGGGCGAGGCTTCCAGGCGCTCGATGGCCGGGCCGGAAAGCACGGCGTGGGTGGCGGCGGCCATGACCTCGCTGGCGCCGTTTTCCAGGAGCACGGTGCCTGCCTGGCACATGGTGCCGGCGGTGTCGATCATGTCGTCAAGAACCACGCACAGCTTGTCCTTGACGTCGCCGATGACGTGCATGGCCTGGGCCTGGTTGGGGGCGTCGCGGCGCTTGTCGATGATGGCGAGGCTGCCGCCCAGGCGCTTGGCGAAGGCCCGGGCCCGTTCCACGCCGCCGGCGTCCGGCGAGACCACGCAGAGGTTATGGCCCTGGAATTCCTTGAAATACTCGGCCATTATCGGCGCGGAAAAGAGGTTGTCCACGGGCAGGTTGAAAAAGCCCTGGATCTGGCCGGCGTGCAGGTCGATGGTGAGAAGCCTGTTCATGCCGGCCACGGTGAGAAAATCGGCCACGAGCTTGGCGGAGATGGGCGCGCGGGGCGCGACCTTGCGGTCCTGCCTGGCGTAGCCGTAGTAGGGGACCACGGCGGTGACGCGCTGGGCGCTGGCGCGCTTGAGGGCGTCGAGGATCAGGCACAGCTCCATCAGGTTGAAGTTGACCGGATAGGAGGTGGACTGGACCACGAAGATGTCCGAACCGCGCACGTTGGCGCCGATCTCGACGCGGATCTCGCCGTCGCTGAAGGTGCCGACCTTTGCCGGTAGCAGCGTGCAGCCGAGGTGGTCGCAGATGGCGGCGGCCAGGACGGGGTTGGACGTGCCGGTGAGGATTTTCAAGTCGCCTTGCGCCATGTTGCGGGCCTCGGGATGCTTTGGGCCGTCGGACGGTCTGGCGGCAGTGCCGCCGCGGCGGACGGTGTTCATAACAAAAAATATGGCTGGGGTGGTAGGACTCGAACCCACGAATGCGGGGACCAAAACCCCGTGCCTTACCAACTTGGCGACACCCCAGCAAGCCGGCCCGCCCTGGGGCGGACGTACACGCGAACTTGCGCCCCGCGCGGATTACAACGAGGCGAGGAAGACGCGGGACCCGTCTCCGGACAGCTGCGCCATGGCCACCGCAGCGGCGTGGCGCGTGCGGAAAAGACCGAACACCGCGGAACCCGTTCCGGAAAGAAGCGCGCCCGCCGCCCCGAAGGCCAGCAGGCGTTCCTTGACCCGCCCGATCTCCGGGTGGGCGGCGAACACGACAGGTTCAAAGTCGTTTCGCAGTGGCGCTCCGGTCACGCAAAAGGGCTTTTTATTGCCGTCAAAAGCCCTTGTCAAGCACTGTGCGCCGGGTTTTTCCGGGAAAGTGCGCGCCGTGTCCAGTGCGGCATAGGCCCAGGCTGTGTTGACCCGCACGGCGGGGCAGATAACCACGGCGAACCAGCCGGAGAGCCCGGCGTCCACGGGAACGAGGCGTTCGCCCACGCCCGTGGCCAGGGCGGGGCGATCCAGAAGGAAAAAGGGGACGTCCGCGCCGAGCCCCAGGGCCAGGCGGGCGAGGGCGTCCCCGTCCAGGGCGTTCTCGCCGGCGCGTTCGTTGAGGTAGGAGAGCATGGCGGCCGCGTCCGCGGAGCCGCCGCCCAGGCCCGCGCCGTGGGGGATGCGTTTCTTGAGCATCGCCTCCAGGCGCGGGGCGTAGCCGGTTTGCGCGGCGAAGGCCCGGTAGGCCCGAACGACGAGGTTGTCGTCGGTTTCGAGCTCCGGGTCGGAGCACAGGAAATCGATGTCGCCCGGGTCTTCGAAGCGACGGATGGAAAAGACGTCGGCGGGTTCGGACAGCGGATGGAACAGGGTTTCGATGTCGTGGTAGCCATCGGCCCGGCGAGGCCCCACGGCAAGGCGCAGGTTGACCTTGCAGGGCACGGGGATGGCGGTTTCTTCGACGCAATACGGCATCAGGCCCATGGCGCGCCTTGGGGCGGCCGGCGGCGCGGATTGCGCGCCGCCGGCCGGGTTTTGCGTTATTTCGAATCCGACAGCGGCACGGTCCGGAAGACGGTCTGGCGCTGGCGCTTGATCTGGAGCATCACCACGCCCTTGGCCTTGCCGTCCTCGGCCACCACCTTCTTGAATTCCTCGGGGGTGTTGACCGCCCGCTGGTTGACCTCGAGCACGACGTCGCCGGGACGCACGTCGGACTGTTCGGCCTCGGAGCCGTCTTCGACCTCCGTTACCAGGACACCGCGGGCCTTGTCCATGCCCAGTGCCTTGCCCTCCCTGTCCGTGACGGCGCGCAGGGTCAGGCCGATGCTTTTGGCCTGGGTTTCGGCAGGCGCGGTCGCGTCGCCGCCGTCTTCGCCCGTGCCGCCCTGTTGGGCGAGCTTTTTGGCGTCGCGTTCGCCGAGGGTGACGGAGACCGTGAGCGGAGAACCCTTGCGCAGCAGGTTCATTTCCGTGGAATCGCCGGGTTTGAGGGCGGCGATGCGGCGCAGCAGTTCGTTGGTGTTGTCGATCTTCTGGCCGGAGACGGCGGTGATGACGTCGCCGGTCTTGATGCCGGCCTTGGCAGCGGGCTGGCCCTCGAGCACGGAGGTGACGAGCGCGCCCTTGGTGTTGTCCATGCCCAGGGCCTTGGCGGTGTTCTCGTCGATGTCCTGGATGGTGACGCCGATCCAGCCGCGCTTGACGCTCTTGCCCTCGCGCAACTGGGCGATGACGTCCTTGGCCATGCCGGAGGGGATGGCGAAGCCGATGCCCTGGCCGGAAGCGACGATGGCGGTGTTGATGCCGATGACCTTGCCGTCGAGGTCGATCAGCGGGCCGCCGGAGTTGCCGGGATTGATGGCGGCGTCGGTCTGGATGAAGTTGTCGAAGGGGCCGGCGCCGATGATGCGGCCCTTGGCGCTGACGATGCCGAGGGTGACGGTGTTTTCCAGGCCGAAGGGGTTGCCGATGGCGAGCACCCATTCGCCGACTTTGATCTTTCCGGAGTCGCCGAACTCCAGGTAGGGCAGGTTGGACTTGCCGTCGATCTTGAGCAGGGCGAGGTCGGTTTCGGGGTCGCGGCCGACGATCTTGGCGGCCAGGGGCTTTTCGTTGTTCTTGAACTGGACCTTGACCTCGTCGGCGTTGTCGATGACGTGGTTGTTGGTGACGATGTAGCCGTCGGGGGAGATGACGAAGCCCGAGCCCATGGAGCGCTGCTTATGGGGCTTGCCGCCTTTGCCCTGGGGGCCGAAGAATTTTTCGAACTGGTCGAAGAAGTCGTCCATGGGGCCGCCGCCTCGCCTGTTGTGGAACTGCTCGAAGAGGTCGCGCATGCCTTCCTGGGCTTTGGCGGTTTTGGTGGTGGAGATATTGACCACGGCGGGGCCGTCTTTTTCGACGAGTTCCGTGATGTCGGGCAAGGGGATGCGCGCTGCGGCGAGCGAGGTCCAGGCCAGGACCATCAGTGCGGCGGTCAGGGGAGCGAGGATGCGTTTTGGCATGGTGAACTCCTGCTTTTGGGCTGGCGGCTTGGTCGTGGAGCCGTTCCAGGGGGCTTTTTCGGTCTCCGGTGCTGATCCGGGGTCATGATTTCGGGCGATATTGCCGTTTATACGCCGTTTGCGTCCGGAGTAAACCGGAACCTGCCGTCCAGGCGTCCCTGGGGGCGGTATTTTCCGGCACGCGACATCTCTAAACCGTCCACGCGGGCTTGTCGGTTCCTTGACAAGCTTTCGTGTGGCAAATAATAAAGTTTGTTTCCGGCGCGTCAATCGGCGCGAATGTTTCGCAACGGTTCGCCGACAGGATTTAGTCCCTCAAATAAGTTTGTTATTTCGGGGGGTTGTTTTTAAGGGTGCGGCGTAATGGGCCGTAACCATAAAAGAAGTATGAACATCGTTTCATGCGATGCCGTGCTCCCGTAGCTCAGTAGGATAGAGCGATCGCCTCCTAAGCGATAGGCCGTGCGTTCGAATCGCGCCGGGAGCACCAAAAAAATCAAGGGGTTGGGCTGAATGAGTCCAACCCCTTTTGCGTTGGGTGGGGATTTTGTCCCCCATGTGTCCCCCGGTTATAGAAAGTGATAGGCGGATTGGAATGAACCTTCAGCCCGTGAGAGCGACCGGTCAGGCATTGTGAATCACTGCCGCGCTGCCTTGCGCTGTGCCATGTATCCTGTTGTCGATGAGGTGTATTTTTTTATTGATATTTAATATGATTTTGAATTACGCACATCCAGGCTCTTTTCCGAAAGCTATGTACTTTTCGCGTGGTCGCCGGGTTGACTTTTGAGGACTTCAATAAGGCATGGTTATGTGCAATTCTCGAAATACCCATGTTGCCCATGTTTGCGGCCAGCAGGATGCCCCTTCCTTTAGAATCCAGACGTTGGAGTCCCATCTGCGTGAGGTGGCGGCATTGGCGGAAAGCTTCGCGGCCAAGGCGGGTTTGCCGCTTGCTGGTCGGCTCATCGGACTGTTGCACGATTTCGGGAAGTACTCCGATGCATTTCAGCGATATATTCTCTCGGCGGCAGGCTGCATAAAACCAGATGATCCTAATTATATTGATCCGATTGCGAACAAAGGCAAGATAAATCACGCCTTTGCCGGCGGGCAACACGCGTGGCGGCGTCTGCACGGCAATATGCATAAATGCGTTACAGCGCAAATGCTGGCACTGTGCATGATCTCGCATCACTCCGGGCTCAAGGACTGCGTTGGCCAAGGTGGAATGAATCTTTTTTCGGGCGACTACATGGTGAGGAGCGAAGAAAAGACGCATCATGATCAATGCGCAAGTGCTTGTGATCCTTCCTTGACCGCTGAAATCGACAGCCTGTTGGTCTCCGCCGATCTGTTGCGAGAAGTCGCTGGTGTCGTAATAAGTCTTCACAAAAGGTTCACGGGCAAGCTGCCCGCTGGCTCTGGTCGTCCAGATGTGGATAATGAGAATAGCCGCGATTTTCAGCAGGGGCTGCTGGTGCGTTTTCTGTTAAGCTGTTTGCTGGACGCGGACCGCACGGACAGCGCTGAGTTTGAAGACCCGCGACTCAAGCGGCTGCGCGAGGAAGCGCCGCGCCGTCCTTGGGATGTGCTTGTGCCGCGTCTGGAAGCGGCCCTGGCGGCGAAAGAGCCTCGACATTCCATCGACTATTTGCGGCGCGACATCGCGGACCACTGCGCTCGCCGGGCTTTGGACGATCAGGGGATTTTTACTCTGACCGTCCCCACGGGCGGCGGCAAGACCCTGGCCAGCCTGCGTTTCGCCCTGCTGCACGCGCAAAAGCACCAACTGGACCGGGTCATCTACGTCATTCCTTATACCTCCATCATCGATCAAAACGCCTCTGTGGCCCGCCAGGTACTGGAACAGGACGAGGTCCCCGGATCCATGGTGCTGGAGCACCATTCCAACTTTCTGCCGGACGCCGACACCGATGACGAAGGGGCGGTCAAACGGTGGGAAAAGCTCGCGGAAAACTGGGACGCGCCGGTAGTTTTTACGACCATGGTGCAGTTTCTGGAAAGCCTGGCCGGTTCCGGTACGCGCCATGCCCGCCGTATGCATAACCTAGCTCGCAGCGTTATTGTGTTTGACGAGGTGCAGACCGTGCCGGTGCGTTGTCTGCGCATGTTCTGCAACGCCGTGGAATTCCTCGTGGAGCAGTGCGGCGCGTCGGTCATGCTGTGCACCGCCACCCAGCCGCGCCTGGGCGGTTTGCCCAGGCCGAGGCTTGGCAGCCTGAGCCTCGGGCCGGAGCGGGAAATCATGCCCGACGTGTCCGGCCTGTTTCGCGAGCTGCGACGCACCGATTTTATCGACCATTGCTCCAAGCGCCTGAGCGCCGAAGCTGTAGCCGATCTGGCCCGGGCAGAACTGGGTGAGAGCGGCTCCTGCCTGGTGGTGTGCAACACCAAGAAAATGGCGGAAACGCTCTACGCGCTGTGCCCTAATAGGGAAGGCCTTCGGCGGTATTACCTCAGCACCAATCTTTGCCCGGCCCACCGCATGGCACGGCTTGAAGCCATGCGTGCAGACCTGGACGCCGGACGGCCTGTCCTGTGCGTCAGCACCCAGCTCATCGAATGCGGGGTGGACATCAGCTTTCGATCCGTGATCCGTCTGGCGGCGGGGTTGGATTCCATCCTGCAAGCGGCCGGGCGCTGCAACCGTCATGGCGAGGGCGAGCGGGGGCGGGTGCATGTGGTGCTCGTTGACGGCGATGTCGAGAAGCTGGAGTGTCTGCGAGACATCAAGGCCGGGCGCGATGTCTTCTTGGACGCCGTGCGTTTGAAGTTCGCCAAAACCCTTGAGAATTCGGATTACGACCTGACCCAGCCGCTGCTGACCGAGGCGTATTTCGACCATTATTATACCCGCAGGGCCGACGTCATGTCCTATGCCTGCACGGAGCACGGCAGCAGCCTATTGGACATGCTCGGGAGTAATAAGGACATCGTGAAACCGAGCCTTGCTCCCATGCTGGGTCAGTCGTTCGCTACGGCGGCGAAACACTTCAAGGCCATTGATTCGGCGGCGACGAGCATTCTGGTTCCTTACGACGAAGGCAGGCAACTCATCGCGGACCTTTACTCCACGGATATTTTGTGGCGTAAAAAGGAATTGTTGCGAAAAGCGCAACGCTATTGTGTTAATATCTTTCCGAATATGGAAAGGGTGCTCCATGCGGCCGAGGCGCTCGATCCTGTACAGGACAGCGGCATGTTTGCGCTCAAAGAGAACTTCTATTGCGATGCGATGGGGGTGGTGACGCAGCCGACGTCCCGTCTCGGGTTTATCGACATGTAGTCAGGAGGATGGTGTGAAAAACGACATTTCCTTTGTCGCATCCGGGCGATACGCCCTGTTCTCCGACCCGGTCACCCGGGTGGGGGGCGAAAAATGTTCCTACCACATTCCCACCTACGAAGCCCTCAAGGGCATCGCCAAATCCGTCTATTGGAAGCCCACCTTCATCTGGATCATCGAAAAGGTACGCGTGTTGCGGCCGTTTCGCACCCAGACCAAGGGCGTTAAACCCATAAAATTCGCAAGGGGAGCAAATGATGCTCCCAACGATCTGTCCATCTACACTTATCTGGCCGACGTGGCCTATCAGGTGCAGGCGCGCTTTGTCTGGAACGAGCATCGGCCGGAGCTGGCAGGGGACCGCATCGACGGCAAGCATTACGAGATCGCCCGACGCATGGTGGCGCGCGGCGGCAGGCAGGACGTTTTTCTCGGCACGCGCGACTGCCAGGGCTATGTGGAGCCATGCGTTTTCGGGGAAGGGCAGGGGGCGTATGACGATCTGGACGAACTGGCCTTTGGCCTGATGTTTCACGGTTTCGACTACCCGGACGAAACCGGCGGCGAGCGTTTCGTGGCCCGGTTTTGGAAGCCCGTCATGCGAAAGGGCGTCATAGAATTTCCCGGGCCGGACGATCCGTCTCTTTTGCGCAAGGATATCCGTGCCATGACGCCCAAGGCGTTTCATCCCGAGCGCAATTTCGCGGGCTGCAACGAGGAGGCGTTGCGCCGGTTGTTGCTGGAGCCGGAGACCGCCGCCTACCCGGATGCGCGAACCCTGCTTGGAGGTGACGGAGCGCAAGGGGGGACGCTGTGAGCTGGATGCAGAAGCTTTTCGAGACCTACGAGGCCTGCTCGCTGGAGTCTGACTATACCAGTCCGCCCCAGGCGGAAGACGGCGGCAAGGAAGCTCCGGCGCTCATGCCGGTGAGCCATACGAGCCAGCAGGCGCATATTTGTGTGACGCTTAACAGCGAGGGGAATTTTCAGCGGGCGGAACTGCTGCCGCCAAAGACGCAGTATGTCATTCCCGCAACGGAAGATTCCGCCGGGCGCACCAGTGGCGACGCGCCTCACCCTTTGTGTGATAAAATTCACTATTGCGCCAAGGATTACGTGGGCGGCAAGAAAAATCTATATGCGTTGTACTCCGCGCAATTGCAGGCTTGGTGCGAGTCACCCCAGGCCCATCCCAAAGCCCAGGCGGTCTATTGCTATGTTTCCAAGGGCACGCTCGTGCATGATTTGTTGGATTGCGGCATCTTGCGCGCCGATGCTTCGGGCATTTTGCTGACGGCCCCGGCGCAGGAGGACAAGGAAGCTGGCAAGGACAGCATCTTCAAGCGGTTAAAGGCTAAAGAGATCAATGGTGAAAGCATGTATGACCAGGGCGAAGCCCTGGTCGTCTGGAACGTCGTGGAGCCTGATGCGATCGAATCGCGTACGTGGAAGGACGACAGCCTGCAACAGGCCTGGATGGCCTACGACGTGGCCCAGATGCAGCTACGGGATTTGTGCATGATGCAAGGAGTTAAAAGCCTTATCGCCCAAAAACACCCGCGCAATATTCGGTGTCCCGGAGACGGGGCTAAGCTCATATCGTCCAACGACGCTGCGAACTTCACCTACAGAGGACGATTTGAGAAGCCGGAACAGGCCTGCACTGTGGGCTATCAAACCAGCCATAAGATCCATAACGCCCTCCGTTGGCTCATTGCCCGGCAGGGGTATCTTAATGGGAAGCAGGCTGTCGTGGCCTGGGCCGTGAGCGGCGCTCGGGTGCCCAATCCCTGTGAAGACTTCCTGCTGGACATCAATGATGAGGACCTCATGCGCGACGATGCGCCTGCCTCGTCCGAAGCCGTGGCGGCGAGCGCGCAGCCCAAGACACCGCCCCCGAACATGGGGCTCGTGTTTGCCCAAAGGTTGCGCAAAGCCATGGCCGGCTACAAGGCTGACCTCAAAGACGTCGATGGCATCGCGATCATGGCGTTGGATGCCATCGGTAAAGGTCGCCTTTCCGTGACGTTCTATCGTGAGCAGATGTTGGAACAATATTTGGGTAATTTAGAAAAATGGCAGAAAGATTTTTCATGGCTATTGCCGGTGCCTACTAAGGGGAAGAAACGTACGGTAGGCAAACCATGGCCTCGACTCAAGGCTTTCGCTCCAACACCAGACGCAATTGGCCGTGTGGCCTTTGGAAGATGTAAAGATACTGGGTTGTTGAGTGTTGATAAAAAAGAAAGGATGGGAATAGTAGAGCGCTTATTGCCGTTCATTGTTGATGGGAGTCCTATCCCTTATGACATTGTAGAAGTATGCTTTAGACGAGCGCTGAAGAATGAAAATTTGAAAAGCGAAGAGAGGGTGTTTGTTATATCTGTAGCTTGTGCTGTGTATAAGGGATTCAATGCTAGGTGTCGTCCAAAAAAGGAGTACGACATGTCCCTGGATGAAACTATCAGGTCTCGCGATTACCTCTATGGACGGTTGCTGGCGCTGGCGGAATATATAGAGCGAAGGGCTCTTGAGATATCCGATGAATCGCGCCCAACAAATGCAGAACGACTAATGCAACGTTTTGCTGATCACCCATGCTCAACTTGGTTGCAAATACGGCGCGATATAATGCCGTATATCCAAAAGTTTCATGGCAAAAAGACAATTAAATTGCTTCGCCATGTGCAGCGGAAAATTGATGAAGTACATGATCTTTTTTTGCCTCAAGATTTTACATCGTCGACCAAGCTCAGCGGGGAATTTCTGTTAGGCTATCACTGCCAGATGTCGGCTCTGTATACCAAGTCCGAGAAAGACGCCTCGCCCGAAGAAAATACTCAGGAAGGAGTGTAGCATGAGTCTGCGACACAAGATCGACTTCGCCGTTATCCTCACCGTAAACCGTGCCAATCCCAACGGCGATCCTCTCAACGGCAACAGGCCTCGCACGGATTATAACGGCTACGGTGAAATAAGCGACGTTTGCATCAAACGCAAGATTCGTGACCGGCTCATGGAGCTAGGACAGGGAGTTTTTGTGCAGTCCGATGACCGAAAGCTTGATGGCATGGCTTCACTTAAGGCGCGGGCAGAATCCGCCGAGCATGGCTTGGGTAAGGACGCTTTCAACCCAAAAAAGAGCAGCAAGGAAGAAACTGCTCAGAAAGCTTGCGCCAAGTGGTTCGACGTGCGTGCATTCGGCCAGCTCTTTGCCTTCAAGGCTGAGGGGGGCCAAAAGAAAAAAAAGGAAGATGAAGAGGCTGACGAAAAGAGCGGAAGCGTTTCCATCGGCATCCGTGGTCCGGTGAGTCTCCATTCGGCCTTTAGCGTGAAGCCGGTCAGCGTGGCCAGCATCCAGATCACCAAGAGCGTGAGTAGCGAGGGCGACGGCAGCAAGCGCGGCTCGGACACCATGGGCATGAAGCACCGCGTCGATAAGGGCGTGTACGTGTTTTACGGCAGCATCAACCCCCAGCTCGCCGAGCGCACGGGCTTCAGCGACGAGGATGCCCTGGTGCTCAAGGCCATTTTGCCCAGGCTCTTCGAAAACGACGCCTCCTCGGCCCGCCCGGAAGGCAGCATGGCGGTCAACCATGTCCTGTGGTGGGAACATGCCAACAAATCCGGGCAGTATTCGTCGGCCCGGGTGCACAGGAGCCTCACGGTTAATGCCGACGGCAACTACGCGCTGGACGACAAGGCCACGCCGGGGCTGAAGGCGGAGGCCATCGCTGGATTCTGATGCAACCCCTGATCGATCCCATCCCCATTTCGGCGTTGCAGCACTATTTGTACTGCCCCCGGCAGTGCGCGCTCATCCATCTGGAACAGCTCTGGACGGAGAACGCCTACACTGCCGAGGGCCGTCAACTGCACGAAAAAGCCCACGACACCGCGACGGAAAGCCGGGGCGACCGCAAAATCGTCACCGGACTCCTGCTGCACTCACACACGCTCGGCCTGACCGGCCAGGCCGATGTGGTGGAGTTTCATCGCCGCGACGGGAGCTGGCAGCCGTATCCCGTGGAATACAAACGCGGCCGCCCCAAAAGCCACGACGCCGATCGCATACAACTCTGCGCCCAGGCGCTTTGCCTGGAAGAAATGCTGCATGTCGCCATCCCCGAAGGCGCGCTTTTCTACGGCAAAACCCGCAGGCGTCAGGTGGTTGCGCTGGACGAGGCGCTGCGGAAAGAAACCCGCCGTACCGTCGAGGCCGTGCACGCCCTCCTGCGCCAGGGAAAAACGCCGCCGCCGCCGCCGCTGGAAACCGCCAACGCCATCTGCCCGGCCTGTTCGCTGCGTGATGCCTGCATGCCGCTTGTTCCGCGAAAATCGGCCGCCCGCTACTTGCAATCCGTGCTGGAGGGCGCATGAAACCGTTGCTCAACACCCTGTTCGTCACCACCCAGGAAAGCTACCTCGCCAAGGATGGCGAATGCGTGGCCGTGCATCAAGGCGACGTCCTCAAGGGCAAGGTGCCCATCCATACCCTAGGCGGACTGGTGCTGTTCGGCCAGATTTCCTGTAGTCCGTTTCTGCTGGGGCACTGCGCCAAAAACGGCGTCGCGGTGTCGTGGCTGACCCAAAACGGGCGTTTCCTTGCGGCCATGCACGGCCCGGTCAGCGGCAATGTGTTGCTGCGGCGCGAGCAGTATCGCCGTGCCGATGATGAGGCCGGAAGCGCAGGCATCGCCGCGTCCATGGTGATCGGGAAAATCGCCAATTGCCGCACCGTGCTCATGCGCACCGCCCGGGAGCGCCCTGGCCCTGAACTGGACGGGGCCGTGGAGCGGCTGGCCCAGTGTTTGCGGCGGCTGCGCGAACCATTGCCGCTCAACGTGGTGCGCGGCATCGAGGGCGAGGCCGGACAGGCCTATTTTGGTGTTTTCGACCACCTCATCCATAACGCCGATCCCGCGTTTCGCTTCGCCGGGCGCAACCGGCGTCCGCCGCTGGACGCCGCCAATTGCCTTCTTTCCTTTCTGTACACGCTGCTGGTCCATGACGTGCGCGGGGCGTTGGAAAGCTGCGGCCTTGATCCGGCTGTGGGATTTCTGCACCGCGATCGGCCGGGCCGGCCAAGTCTGGCCCTGGACATCATGGAGGAGTTTCGTCCCTATCTGGCGGACCGGCTGGCTTGCACCCTCATCAACCGGGGGCAGGTGAAGGCCAAGGGCTTCAAGCGCACGGAATCCGGGGCCGTCATCATGGACGACGCCACCCGCAAAGAGGTGTTGACCGCCTGGCAGGAGCGCAAACAGGAAACCGTCGAGCATCCCTTTTTGCAGGAAAAAATGGCGGCTGGTTTGCTCTACCACTGCCAGGCGCGTTTGCTCGCCCGCTATCTGCGCGGCGATCTGGACGCTTATCCGCCTTTTGTGATCCGGTGAAACCATGCTGGTTCTGGTCAGCTATGACGTGAACACGCAGGACGCAGCCGGTCGTCGCCGGCTGCGCAAGATCGCGCGGTACTGTGAGAATTGGGGGCAGCGGGTGCAGTATTCGGTTTTCGAGTGCGTGGTGGACCCAACCCAGTGGGTGGCGCTACGTGGTAATCTGGTGGCGTGCATGGACTCTGGGAAAGACAGTCTCCGGTTTTATTTTCTGGGGTCCAACTGGAAGAACCGCGTCGAGCATGTGGGGGCCAAACCCGGCTATGATCCACAGGGGCCACTGATCTTGTGAAGAGTTGGCCCGGAGGGCGGGGGGGCAGTCCGTGTCCGGCAAAGTTTCATGCACGTCATAAGTCGCCGCCGTTGCAGAGATGGTGGCGCAACCCGTCTGTTTGTTTGCGAGGACCCGGAGCACACAATGCTTTTCCTGGAGATACTCGATTTTGTAACATGCTGGTATTGTTTGTTAAGATGGCGTTTGTTTGAATGAGGCCAAGTATTGCTTGTTGGTATTGTCGCCATCCTCGAAACGCGGCTGGCAAATCGAGCAATACCGGGGCATCCTCGGCCCCACAGTCGCCCCCTGCGCGGGGGCGTGGATTGAAGCCTTCCAAAGGCCATAAGTCCCTGGCCAAGGTAATGTCGCCCCCTGCGCGGGGGCGTGGATTGAAGCAAACAGGCTGGAGATGTTGAATGCGGCCCTAGTAGGTCGCCCCCTGCGCGGGGGCGTGGATTGAAGCCTCATCCGTGGTGCGGCGGTACATTACCCAGGCGGTCGCCCCCTGCGCGGGGGCGTGGATTGAAGCTGCTGATGGCGAGGATATGGAGGCAATTGCAGCCGTCGCCCCCTGCGCGGGGGCGTGGATTGAAGCGCCTTGCCGCTGGCCGACATGCCGCAGGAGCCCACGTCGCCCCCTGCGCGGGGGCGTGGATTGAAGCGAGACGTAGCGCACCAAGGCCAGCGCCTTGGCGGTCGCCCCCTGCGCGGGGGCGTGGATTGAAGCACCGGCACAGGCACGGCTACGTGCGGCGTGGTTGGGTCGCCCCCTGCGCGGGGGCGTGGATTGAAGCGCTGCTCTCCGGGGCGCTCATCGACGCGCCGAACGGTCGCCCCCTGCGCGGGGGCGTGGATTGAAGCGTCCATCAACCGGCAGGTGGACCGGGCGGCGGAGTCGCCCCCTGCGCGGGGGCGTGGATTGAAGCGTCTCGCGCACCAGCCCACCGTCCTCGCCGTCGGCCGTCGCCCCCTGCGCGGGGGCGTGGATTGAAGCACCTTGTCAATGTCCATGTCGTTTCCTTATTCAAGGGTCGCCCCCTGCGCGGGGGCGTGGATTGAAGCTTGCCGGGCCAGACGCCGCCATGGAAGGCGGGTGGGTCGCCCCCTGCGCGGGGGCGTGGATTGAAGCGTCCATCATGGCGAATCAGGCCACGCAGAGCGTTGTCGCCCCCTGCGCGGGGGCGTGGATTGAAGCTCTGCCGAACAAGTTGGTGGCTTAACGTCCGCGACGTCGCCCCCTGCGCGGGGGCGTGGATTGAAGCAGGCCATCAACGACTATCGCGACGAAGGTAAGGCGTCGCCCCCTGCGCGGGGGCGTGGATTGAAGCCGGGTCAACCAGGATCGGAACCGTGCAGTGGCACGTCGCCCCCTGCGCGGGGGCGTGGATTGAAGCAAGATTGAGGACGAAGTGATGTGGGTGTCGCAATGTCGCCCCCTGCGCGGGGGCGTGGATTGAAGCCATCACTCAATACAATCGATGCCATGAGGGATGAAGTCGCCCCCTGCGCGGGGGCGTGGATTGAAGCCCGTACAAGATCGGCGTCGGACATGTCGTTTGCTGGGTCGCCCCCTGCGCGGGGGCGTGGATTGAAGCAGGTGTGGAACCTGTTACCGCATCCATAATCGCATGTCGCCCCCTGCGCGGGGGCGTGGATTGAAGCGGTGTGGGACTGGCTTGTGGACGCATTTTGGGGGCGTCGCCCCCTGCGCGGGGGCGTGGATTGAAGCAGGTCGTCCAGGGTGTCGGCGAGCTGCTTGTCCAGGTCGCCCCCTGCGCGGGGGCGTGGATTGAAGCGCGCTTGGAGATGGGGCGGACAGCGTGGCCGCCATGGTCGCCCCCTGCGCGGGGGCGTGGATTGAAGCGCGCTGGCAGCACGCCCAATCACCGTCAGCGAAGTCGCCCCCTGCGCGGGGGCGTGGATTGAAGCGATGCCCTCCCAATAGGCCCCGGTGGTGGTGTCGAGTCGCCCCCTGCGCGGGGGCGTGGATTGAAGCCCTCGGCAACGACCGTGCCGAACCACTTCGTGCCGGTCGCCCCCTGCGCGGGGNNGCGGGGGCGTGGATTGAAGCCCGGCGGACTACAACGTGTGGGCTGGCGATACGGTCGCCCCCTGCGCGGGGGCGTGGATTGAAGCGGAATCATCACTACGGCTCCCGCTACCCCTGGAAAGTCGCCCCCTGCGCGGGGGCGTGGATTGAAGCTGCTGACCCGCGTGCTCAAGCGCAAGGACTGCCGGTCGCCCCCTGCGCGGGGGCGTGGATTGAAGCCCCAACATCCTGGACAACTTCGACGGTGACGCCGTCGCCCCCTGCGCGGGGGCGTGGATTGAAGCTTACGACGCAACGAGGCTTGCATGAGCACGAATAGTCGCCCCCTGCGCGGGGGCGTGGATTGAAGCTTCTGCCCCTGCCCATAGTCGCGGCCATCCCGGGGTCGCCCCCTGCGCGGGGGCGTGGATTGAAGCATATCGTCGATCGTGTCGGACCAGTATTTGGCCAGGTCGCCCCCTGCGCGGGGGCGTGGATTGAAGCCTGCTCTACATGCTGGCCATCCTGGCCGCGCATTAGTCGCCCCCTGCGCGGGGGCGTGGATTGAAGCAGCCAAAAGGATAGGCTTTGTCAGGTCGCTAGCTGTCGCCCCCTGCGCGGGGGCGTGGATTGAAGCTTGCGCTGACAGCATGTAATGCCGCATATGACCATGTCGCCCCCTGCGCGGGGGCGTGGATTGAAGCCGAAAGCCGCAGAGCGACCGCAGCCGCGGCTATGGTCGCCCCCTGCGCGGGGGCGTGGATTGAAGCGGAGTCCAGGGACGCCATGTTGTGCAGCGTCCAGGTCGCCCCCTGCGCGGGGGCGTGGATTGAAGCCTGGCGACGCGGCCCATGCGCGTCGTCGGGGCCTGGTCGCCCCCTGCGCGGGGGCGTGGATTGAAGCGAGGCACAAGCAGAAAGCGAACGGCGGGCCGCGTGTCGCCCCCTGCGCGGGGGCGTGGATTGAAGCTGGCTGTTGGGCATCACTGCCCTCGTCGCTCCCTGTCGCCCCCTGCGCGGGGGC
>DQED01000057.1 GCA_003525525.1 Desulfovibrio sp. | reverse complement strand
CGGTCCTTGCTGCCGAAATGGTAATGGATGGCGGCCAGATTGGCCTTGGCCAACTTGGTGATCTCGCGGACCGTGGCGGCCTGGTAGCCCTTGCTGGAAAAGATTTCGCCGGCGGCGTCAAGAAGCCGCCTCCGGGTTTCGTCCTCGCGACCGTTGCCCGTCATCAGACCGCCTTTCGCGAACGCGTTCAAAGTGAATTTATGGACGATCCCCAGACCGGTCAATACTTTCCCGAGGGGAGCGCCGGCGGTTACGCCTTTGTCATCCTTTTTCCCGACATGCGTTGACCTTGCCGTCAAAACATCCTAGCCCGGATCATCCTTGCGGCAAACCCCAACGAAGGAGCAATGCCCATGGCAGACGGCATCGTCAACGTGGTGGCCAAATTCGTGGCCAAGCCCGGAAAGGCGGCGGAACTCAAAACCGCCCTCACGGCCCTCGTCGCACCGACGCAAAAAGACCCCGGCTACATCGCCTACGACCTCTACGAGGCCGTGGCGCGCCCCGGGGAATTCGTCCTGGTCGAGGCCTGGCAGAGCAAGGAACTGCTGGCCAGCCACCTCGACACCCCGCACCTCAACGGCTTCAAGGCCAAGGCGCCCGAGCTCCTGGCCGAACCCATGAGCGTCAAGCTCTTCGCCGAGATGCCCNNCCCGCCCCTCCGGCGGCCCGCCGCAACCCGGGCCGCCGGACACGCCCCGACCGCCCCGCACGACGCCATGGCGCGAAACATCGAGATAAAGGTCCGCATCCCGAGCGTGGAGGCCCTGCTCGGCCCCGCCCTGGCGCTGGCCGACGGACCGCCGGAGGAAATCCTCCAGGACGACACCTTTTTCGCCTGCCGGGACGGCCGGCTCANNGGTTCGGGCCAGCTCATCCACTACCGCCGCCCCGACACGCCCGGCCCCAGGCAAAGCGATTACACCATTTTCGAAACGCCCGCCCCGGCCGCGCTGCGCGACGCGCTCGCGCAGGCGCTCGGCGTCACGGGACGCGTCGTCAAGCGCCGCCTGCTCCTTCTTTGCGGCCAGACGCGCATCCACCTGGACCGCGTCACGGGCCTCGGCGATTTCCTGGAACTGGAAGTGGTGCTGCGGGAAGGACAGAGCGCGGCGCAGGGCGCAGCCATCGCCGAAGGCCTCTGCGCCCGGCTGGGCCTTGACCCGGACGCACGCATCGCCGGCGCGTACCGCGACCTGCTCGCGGCCGCCGGGACGACGCCGTAGCCTTGAAGGGGGAAGGAAGAAATGCCTCCGGCGGCCAGGAGGGGCACGGCCCCTCCTGGACCTCCCAAAAGGGCGGACGATGACGTCCGGGAACGCGAGGCGCAACAAGGGCGTCTACACCCCCCGCTGCAAACCGGAGCGGTGGTGTTGCGCGCAGCGGGGAAGCGGACAGGACGATCGCAGGCGCGAATCGCGGAGACGCGATTCTAGGCGTCTTTCGTTGCGGGCAGGCGCACGAAAAACAGGGTTCCCGACGCCGCGTCGCTCGTGAAGCCGACCTTGCCGTTCAGGTAGTTCTCGGCAAAGAGCTTCATGCCGTAGGTGCCAAGGCCCCGGCCCGCGCCCTTGGTGGAAAAGGCGCGGCGGAAGATCTGCGGCCTGGCCTCGTCGGGCACGAGCCCGGGATTGCGCACCCAAAACCGCACGAACCCGTCGTCCAGGTCGCAGCCCACCGTGACCGTTTCGCCGGCCTTGGTGGCTTCCAGGGCGTTTTTTTGCATGTTGACCAGGATGCGCGTGACGAGCTTGCGGTCCGAGATGAAAAAGGCGTCGGCGCTGTCGCCGTCGATGACGAGGTTCTTGCCCCGGGCGGATGGCTCGCGGCGCATGAGCCCGGTGACGTCGGAAAGAAGCGACAACGTGCCCATCTTGTTGGACGCGACGTCGTACTCGCCGTGCTCGGCCAGGCTGAAGTCGCGCTGGGACAAGATGAGGTCGTTGATGCGCTCGGCGGCGAAGGCGAGCAGTTCCAGCTCGGCGTTGCGCGCGCACTCCTCTTCCTCGCGCATCAGCTCGCAGATGCCGCGCATGCCCGAAACCATGTTGAGAATGTCGTGGTAGAAGATGCGCTCCATGAGCGCCAGACGCTTCTCGGCCCGGATGTCGGTGAGGATGGCGGCGTGAAACGACTCCCCGCCGTAGGCCATGGCCCAGATCCAGATGCGGAAGTCCAGGCTTTCCAGCTTGTTGTTCCCCTGGCGCGCCACGGAGCATTCGCCGTGGGTCATGCCCGGCTGGGTCAGGGACGCAAGCAGCGCCTTGGCCATGCCGCACGAACGGCACAGCTCGCTCGTGCCGCAGCCTCCCACCTCCAGGCCCGCGCCGAGGCACGACAAGGCCTCGCCCAGGCGCTTGCCCACGAGCAGCGCGCTTTCGCACTCCAGGGACGCAAGCTCACGGAACTTCTCGTTGGAATAGACGATCTGGCGCGCGCTGTTGCACACCGCGACGCCGAGCGGCAGGCGATCGAGCACGCCCGCCGCCGGGCTCGCGGCGAAAAGCGACGCCTGACGCTTCACGGTATCCAAAGGCAGGCGTTCAGCCGGCAACAAGGGTACGAATCCGGCGTTCACAAACGAAACCTCCCGGCGAAAACGCCGCCCCGGATTCATAGCGCATGGGTATGCGACCCGTAAACCTCTTTCAGGCGGCGAGCCCGGCCGCGGCGAGGCCGAAGCAGCCGAGGCAGTCCCCCGCGCCGCGCCGGACCTCGCGCACCCCGGGCAGGGAGCCCAACTCGAGCAGCAGCCGCGGGATGCGTCCGTCGTCGGGAAGGGCGACGAGCAGCCGCCCTTCCCCGTCCGCGCCCGGCAGGCACAACAGTCCGAGCAGCGCATGGGAACGCCTGGCCAGGC
>DQED01000056.1 GCA_003525525.1 Desulfovibrio sp. | reverse complement strand
GCGAGGCGGGCCGCCGCTTCCCGCCGGACCTCGGCCTTGCGCCCGGGGCCGACGCCAGGGCGCGGCTTTACGCCTACGTGCGCGCCCTGCTGCTGCGCCTCGAGGACAAGAGCCGCCATGCCTGGCTCTCGCGGCTCATGGCCCGGGAGATGGCCGAGCCGTCGCCGAACCTGACCCTTGTCGTGGAGCGCTGTCTGGCTCCGGCGAACGCGGTGTTGCGGGGCATCGTGGCCGAACTGCTGGGCCCGGACGCCGATCCGCTCGCCGTGGCGCGCTTCTCCCAGAGCATCGTCGGCCAGTGCCGGCATTTCGTCCTCGACCGGCCGGTGCTCACCCGCCTCTATCCCGACTGCGATCCCGGCCAGGGCGGCGTGGACGCCGTGGCCCTGCATGTCGTCCGGTTTTCCCTGGCCGCACTCGGTTGCGCGGACGGCCGGGACTACGAGCCCCCGAACCTCGCATCCGAAAGCGGAGACGCCTCGTGAGCCGCATGTCGTTGACGCGCGCCGTGGTCCTGGCGCTTTCCGTGTCTGTGCTCTGGTCCTGCGGCGAAAGCGGCGACAAGGGCCGGCAGGGGGCTGTGCGCCCCGTGCCGGTCGTGGCCGTGCCGGCGAAGACCGAGACCCTGCCGCTGGTCGTGCGCGCCGTGGGCAATGTCGAACCCATCGCCTCTGTCGCGGTCAAGCCGCAGGTGGGCGGGGCCATCGTCGCCCAACTCGTGCGCGACGGGGCCGACGTGGCCAAGGGCGATCCGCTTTTCCGCATCGACACCCGGCCGTACGAACTGGCCATCCGCGAATCCTTGGCCAAGCTCGACCGCGACAAGGCCCTGCTCGTCAAAGCCGAGGAAGACCTCAAGCGCTACGCCGAGCTCAAGGCCAAAAACGTCGTCGCCCAAGGGCAGTACGACGAGACCTACTCCCAGGCCAAGACCCTGGAAGGGACCATCCGCCTCAACGAGGCGAACCTCGCCCGCTCCCGCCTGGACCTCGAATACACCGACATCCGCGCCCCCATCGCGGGCCGCGTCGGGTCCGTGCTTTTGACCGTGGGCAACGTGGTCGCGGCCAACGACGGCCGGGTCATGTGCGTCATCAACCAGATCAGCCCCATCTTCATCTCCTTTTCCGTGCCCGAGCGCTATCTGCCGGCCATCCGCGCCCAGGCGGCCAAGGGCGGGCTGACCGTGACGGCCGCCGCCGCCGGCGAGGAGAGCTCCCCGCCCGTGACCGCCACGCTTTCTTCGGTGGACAACGCCGTGGATGCCAAGACCGGCTCCATCCGGCTCAAGGCCATCTCCCAAAACGCCGACAGCCGCCTCTGGCCCGGCCAGTTCGTGCGCGTGGGACTCAACCTCGCAACCGTCGCCGACGCCGTGGTCATTCCCACCCGGGCCGTCATGGACGGGCTCAAGGGGCCCTACGTGTACGTGGTAGGGCCCGATGGCGTGGTGGACGCGCGCGTGATCACGCCCGGACTCATCGTGGACGACCGGACGGCCGTGGAAAAGGGCCTTGCCGCCGGGGAAATGGTGGTGGTGGACGGCCAGGTGCGCCTGAGTCCGGGGGCCAGGGCCGAGGTCAAGCCGCCGGCGGACGCTCCCGCGCCAAAGGACGCCGCGGGCAAGGCCAAGGCGGAGGCGGGGCGGTGAACCCGGCTGCGATTTTCATCACCCGGCCCGTCATGACCACCCTGGTCATGGCCGCGCTGCTCCTCTTCGGCGTCATGGCCTACCTGAAACTGCCTGTTTCGGACCTGCCCAACGTCGATTTCCCCACCATCGAAGTCCGCGTCTCCCTGCCCGGGGCCAGCCCCGAGACCATGGCCAGCGCCGTGGCCAACCCGCTGGAAAAGCAGTTCTCCACCATCGCCGGCCTCGATTCCATGACGTCGATCAACTCCGTGGGTTCGACGCGCATCACCCTGCAGTTCGCCCTCGACCGCAACATCGACGCCGCGGCCCTGGACGTGCAGTCGGCCATGACCACCGCCGGCAAGGACCTGCCCGACGACCTGCCGTCGCCGCCGTACTTCCGCAAGGTCAACCCGGCCGACGCGCCCATCCTCTACCTCGCCATCTCCTCCGAGGTCATGCGCCTGTCCGACGTGGACGAATACGCCGAGAACATGATGGCCCAGCGCATCTCCATGGTGCCCGGCGTGGCGCAGGTCTCGGTCTACGGCTCGAAGAAGTACGCCGTGCGCATCCAGCTCGACCCCGAGGCCATGGCCGCCAAGGGCATCGGCGTGGACGAGGCGTCCGAGGCGGTCGCCAAGGGCAACGTCAACCTGCCCGTGGGCACGGTGTCCGGCCCGTCCAAGGAATACACCGTGCGCTCGAGCGGCAAGCTGCTCTCGGCCGCGGGCTACAAGCCGCTCATCGTCGCCTGGCGAAACGGCTCGCCGGTGCGGCTGTCGGAAATCGCCAATGTCACGGACTCCGTGGAGGAGACCCGGCGCTTCAATTGGTTTTCCGGCACCCCGGGCCTCGTGCTCGCCATCCAGCGCCAGCCCGGCACCAACACCGTGGAGGTGGTGGACGCCGTCAAGGCCCTGCTGCCGCGCTTCCAGGCCCAGCTGCCGGCCTCGGTCTCGCTCAAGGTGCTCTACGACCGTTCCGTGTCCATCCGCGAATCCGTTTCCGACGTGAAGTTCACCCTCGTGCTCACGGTGTGCCTCGTGGTCATGGTCATCTTCCTTTTCCTGCGCAACATCCCGGCCACGGTCATCCCGAGCCTGGCGCTGCCCATGTCCGTGGTCGGCACCTTCGCCGCCATGTACGTGCTGGGGTTCAGCCTCGACAACATCTCGCTCATGGCGCTCACGCTCTCCGTCGGCTTCGTCGTGGACGACGCCATCGTCATGCTCGAAAACATCGTGCGCCACATGGAGATGGGCAAGTCGCCCCTGGCCGCGGCCATGGAAGGCTCGAAGGAGATCAGCTTCACCATCGTCTCCATGACCATCTCGCTCGCCGCCGTCTTCCTGCCGGTCTTTTTCATGGGCGGCGTGGTGGGGCGGCTTTTCCACGAATTCGCCGTGACCATCATGGTCGCCATCCTCATCTCCGGCTTCGTGTCCATTTCGCTCACCCCCATGCTGTGCAACCTGGTGCTTTCGCCCCACGCGCACGTGCGTCACGGCGCGCTCTACAACGCCGTCGAGCGGGGTTTCGACGGTCTGCGCGATTTCTACGAAACCACGCTGCGCCTGGTGCTCAGGCACCATTTTCTGACCTTTTGCGTCTCCGTGGCGCTGTTGTTCGTGACGGTCTGGCTTTTCCGGATCATCCCCAAGGGTTTTCTGCCGAGCGAGGACACGGGCCAGCTCCTCGTCACCACCGAAGCCGAGGAGGGCGTCGCGTTTTCGGCCATGATGGAGCGGCAACAGCGCCTCAACGACGTGCTCCGCAAGGACCCCGACGTGGCGGAATTCATGTCCGTGGTCGGGTCCGGCGGGCCCAACAACACCAACAACAACGGCCGCATGATGCTTTCCCTGAAGCCCCTGCACGCACGCAAGGACAGCGCGGACGCCGTCATGCAGCGGTTGCGCCGCGAGTTCGCCGCGGTGCCGGGGCTGCGTTCCTACCTGCAAAATCCGCCGGCCATCCGCATCGGCGGCCGGGCTTCCAAGGGCCAGTACCAGTTCACCCTGCAGGCCACGAGCACCGAGGAGCTCTTCGCCGCGGCCACGGCCTTCGAGGACAAGCTGCGCCACCTCGCCGGCATCCAGGACGTGACCAGCGACCTGCAGATCAAAAACCCCGAGCTGCGCATCGACATCGACCGCGACAAGGCCTCGGCGCTCGGCATCTCGGCCTACCAGATCGAAAACGCCCTGGCCACGTCCTACGGCAACAGGCAGATCTCCACGATCTATGCCACCAACGACACCTACCAGGTCATCATGGAGCTGGCCCCGCAGTATCAGGCCAACCCCGAGGCCCTGGCGCTTCTTTACGTGCGTTCCGCCGACGGCCAGCTCGTGCCCCTCGATACGCTCATCAAGCGCGAGGTCGCGGTGGGGCCGCTGTCCGTGAACCATTCCGGCCAGTCGCCGGCGGTGACCATCTCCTTCAACCTGCGCCCGGGCGCGTCGCTCGGCACCGTGGTCGCGGCCGTGGAGGAGCTGGCGCACCGGGAGCTGCCCGGCTCGCTTTTCACGAGCTTCCAGGGCGAGGCGCAGGCGTTCCAGAGTTCGCTCACGGGCCTGTCGCTTTTGCTCGGCATGGCCGTGCTCGTGATCTACATCGTGCTCGGCATCCTCTACGAGAGCTTCATCCATCCCCTGACGATCCTTTCGGGCCTGCCTTCGGCCGGCGTCGGCGCGCTGGCCACGCTCATGCTCTTCGGCATGGACCTCAACATCTACGGCTTCGTCGGCATCATCATGCTGATCGGCATCGTCAAGAAAAACG
>DQED01000011.1 GCA_003525525.1 Desulfovibrio sp. | reverse complement strand
ACCTGGACGTCGCCGCCGTGCTCGAGGGCGCGGACGCCCTGGCCCGGGCCGGCGTGGACGCCATCACGCTCGCGGAAAACCCCCTGGCCGCGCCGCGCCTGTCCAACATCGCCCTGGCCCAGCGCATCCGCGCGCGCAGCGACATCGAGGTCATCGTCCACCTGACCGGCCGCGACCGCAACCTCATCGGCATGCAATCGACGATCATGGGCCTTGCCTGCCTCGGGCTGGAAAACGTCCTCGCCGTCACGGGCGACCCGCCGTCCACGGGCGGCGAGGAGCGCCTGTCCGGGGTGTTCGACGTGCGCTCCTTCGAACTGATCGCCCTGCTCGAGAACTTCCGCCAGGGCCGCAACGCCCATGGCCAGGACATGCGGGCGGCGGCCAATTTCTGCATCGGCGCGGCGTTCAATCCCAACACCCGCAACATCGCCATGCAGGTCAAGCGCCTTTCCCGCAAGGCGGCGCTCGGCGCGCGCTACTTCCTGACGCAGCCGGTCTATGCGAAGGAAAAGGTCGACGAGGTGATCGCGGCCGTCAAGGACGTGGCGCAGCCGATTTTCCTCGGCATCATGCCGCTGGTGAGCCTGCGCAACGCGGAATTTCTGCACAACGAGTTCCCGGGCATCACCATCCCGGAACCCGTGTTCGCGCGGCTGCGCGAGGCCGGGGACGGACAGGCGCAGGAAGGGCTCGAGATCGCCTGGGAGCTCATGGAATACGCGCTGCCGCATTTCGCCGGCATGTACGTCATCCCGCCGTTCAACCGTTACCCCCTGGCGCTGGAGCTCATCAAGCGGGCCAGGACGGCGTTTCCGCAGTCCCGCTGACGCGTCCCGGCGCTACGGGCTGCCGCAGCAGCGCGCCGAACTGAGGCGCGAGCAGGGGATGGCGTCCACGAGCACGTTGATGCAGCCGCCGTTGTAGTCCTTGACGATGCGGCCCGAGGGCATGCGGCCGTGCCAGACGCGGCTGGTGAAGACGGCGAGGTCGCCGTTGATCTGCACGTAGAATTCCGCGAATTCCTTGCCGAAAAAGCTGTTGAAGATGTAGACGCCCTCGCGCACGCCGACGAAGCTGTATTTGTCCGGCGTCTTGCAGGTCAGTATCGCCAGGGCGCGCCGAAACGAGCAGACCAGCACGGCCTGTTCGTCGAACGCGGCCACGGGCCGCGTAAGCGGCGGCACGCCGAGCAATACGCACGCCAGCACGAGCATTGCCAGTCGTTTCATGCATTCCTCCCTTGCGGCCAACGCCGCCTCTGCGCGCCTTTTCGTCGTGCCCCCGCATTCCTTTAGGGTTGCGCCCGCGGCCTCCCCTCCGGGCGGCGGAAGCGGGCCGCCCGTTTCCGCCTTGTCGCCCAAACGTCTCGCGGGGTCCACCCCACGGTAACGCCGGACAGGGATGGCTTTGGAAAAAACGGAGGTTTGCTATGGAGAGCACGGTAGATCGCAGGCGTTTTCTCGGCCTGGGCGCGGCGGCGTGCGGCGTTTTGGCCGCGGGCGCGGTGTTGCCGGCCCTGGCCCGGGCCACCAGCGCTTCCCCTGCCGGTTCGCCAGTCGCGCCCCCTGCGGCCATGGATGCGGTCCAGGCCATGACGCCGCAGGAGATGGCCGACGCCTCGCCCCTGGCGGCCGATTCCTGGCGCTTCCTGCGCGAAACGGCCGCGACCCTCGACAATGCGGACGTGCGCGCCAAGGTCTTGGCCATCCTGGACAATCCCGCCCCGACACTGGCCGTCCGGCTGGCCGATCCCGCGATCCGGGCGCAGGTCCATGCCGCTCTTGCGGCCAGGGGCATGCTCAAGGGCCAGACCGTGGAAGGGCTCGTGCCGCCCGCGGCCGATCCGGCGAAAGCCGTCCAGCCCTTTTCCTGTGCCCCGGGCAGCGGCTACGCCAGCCACCACGCCTTTCCCGGCGGCCTGGTCGTGCATACCGCCGGCAACATGCGCGTGACGCTCGGGATTTTCGAGGGCTACAAGGCCACCTACGGCTTCGCCCTGGACCGCGACACGGTCATCGCTTCCCAGATGCTCCACGACCTGCACAAGCCTTGGGTGTTCGCCTGGGAGGACAGCGGAGCCAGCCGCGCCGAGCAGACGCTCGCCGGCACGGGCGAGCACCATGTGCTGTCCGTGGCCGAGTCGATGCTGCGCGGCCTGCCGCCGGCGGTGGTGGTGGCCCAGGCCTGCGCCCACAACCATCCCGGCGACGCCAAGGACGAGGCCGAAGTGGTGGGCTGGATCACGGCCGCGGCCCTTCTGGCCGGCCTGGACCCCGTGGCCGGGGGCTACCTGGAAAAGGGCGGGCAGACGCTGCCCTTGCCCCGGCGCATGGAGGGATTCGTCTGTCACCTGGGCGACCACGACTGGGTGCTCACGGTGCCGGCGGGCAAGTGGATGATCGCGGCGCTCGGCGATCTGGCCCGGGAGCGCTACGGCATCGCCGACGACACGTCCAAGGCGTTCAACCAGTTCCGCAACTACGTCTTTTCGCAGGCCACGATGATGGGCCTTTACGAGGCGTACGCCAGCGCGGGCGGGGACGGGTTGGCCAAGGCCGTGGCCGCCGTCGTCGCGCCGGCGTAGGGAACGGAAGGGGGCGGGGCGGCACGCTCGCGGCGGTCCTGCTTTGCGCCCTGCTGCCGATGCGAAACGCCCCGCCGGGCGAGGGCACGGCGGCGTCGTCCCCTTGCGCGCCCAAAAGAAAACGCCGCCCTTGCGGACGGCGTTTCCCGAACATGTTGCCGCAAGCGGCCTAATCCAGCTCGTATTCGTTGCGCCAGTCGCCGGCGTCGGCGTATTCGGGCTGGTCTTCCTTGCCAAACAGGCAATCGCCGATGACCAGGTAGTCCATCTCCGTGCGCATGAAGCAGCGGTAGGCGTCGGCCGGAGTGCAGACGATGGGTTCGCCGCGCACGTTGAAGCTCGTGTTGACCACGACAGGGCAGCCGTGGCGGGCGGAGAACGTCTTGATGAGCTTGTGGTAGCGCGGGTTGGTGCGCTCATGCACGGTCTGGATGCGCGCCGAAAAGTCCACGTGGGTGATGGCCGGCAGTTCGGAGCGCGGCACGTAGAGGCGCTCGAACATGGGCATCTGCCAGTAGCCCTCGGGCAGGTCGCGACGCAGCTTCGCGGCGACCGGGGCCACGAGCAGCATGTAGGGCGAGGGCCGGTCCTGCTCGAAGCACTCCGACACGGCCTCGGCCAGCACCGACGGGGCGAAGGGCCGGAAGCCCTCGCGGTACTTGATCTTGAGGTTGAGCTTTTTCTGCATCTCCGGGTTTCGCGGGTCGCCCAGGATGCTGCGGCCGCCAAGCGCCCGGGGGCCGTATTCCATGCG
>DQED01000417.1 GCA_003525525.1 Desulfovibrio sp. | reverse complement strand
CATGCGCACGGTGGGGGACATCGAGCGCATCGGCGACCAGGCCGTGGGCGTCGCCCACCGCGGGTTGTGGCTCGTCGCGCGCGACCCCCTGGCCCCGCCGGCCCGGCTCGAGGAACTGGCCGAGGCCACGCGCGACTTCCTGTCGCGCACGGCCGTGTGTTTCGCCGAACTCGACATGACGCTTGCCCGCCGCCTGTGCGAGGAGTCCGAGGACATCCTGGAGCTCAACGTCGCCATCCTCAAGGAAATGACCGAATTCATGCGCGACGAGGCCCGGCCCGTGGAACGCGCCGTGCAGATCAGCTTCATCGCCCACGCGCTCAAGCGGGTCTGCGACCAGTGCACCAACATCGCNNCATCGCCGAGTCCGTGGTCTTCATCAGCGAAGGCGCGTGCAGCCGCCACCGCTGCGACTAGCCGCTCGCCGCACGCCTCCGCCTTCTCCCGAAAGGCCCTGTTTCCCTGGCGCAACGCCGGGTTTGGCGCTAGCATGGAGCCGTTTCCAAGGAGGCGGCCCATGGACGCGACGGCAGCGATTTCCCCCCTGGCCATCCTGGTCGTGGACGACCAGCAGCCCATGCGCAAGACCATCGTCTTCATCCTGCGCCAGCTCGGCTACCGCAACGTCACCTGCGCCGAAGACGGCGACATCGCCTGGAACCACATCAACAACCGGCCCGTCGACCTGGTGCTGCTCGACTGGAACATGCCGCGCATGTCCGGGCTGTCTCTCCTCAACCGCATCCGGGCGAGCGAAGACTACAGGAAGCTGCCCGTGGTCATGATCACGGCCGAGGCCAACGAGGACCATGTGGTCACCGCGGTCCAGGCCGGCGTGACCAACTACATCGTCAAACCGTTCTCGCCCAGGGTCCTGGACAAGAAGATCCACGAAGCCCTCGCCGCCCACGGCCTGCGATAGCGGGAGCGGGAGCGGGAGGGGGAGCGGGAGGGGGAGAGGAAGATGCCTCCGGCGGCCAGGAGGGGGTGACCCCCTCCTGGACCTCCTCAACGGGAGAGGCGAGTCGCCTAAGCGGGGATGGCGGCTGCAGGGCTTGCGGGAAGGCGGACGGTGACCACGGTGCCGGCGTCGTCGGTGGCCATGGCGATGTCGCCGCCGTGGGACAGGGCAATAAGCCGCGCCGAATAGGTGCCAAGGCCCGTGCCCCGCGCCTTGCCGGCCGTGGCGTATTTCTCGAAAAAACGCTCCCGCACGCTTTCGGGCACGGCCCCCTTGTTGGCGATGGCGGCCACGGCGCACGCGCCTTCGCGGCGCATGTCGATGGCGACCGTCGCGCCATCCGGCGAAGCCTCCACGGCATTGGCCACGAGGTTGGCCAGCATGGAATAGCAGAGCAGTTCCTCGCCGCGCACGAGGAAGAAGGCTTCGGGCGCGGCCGGCCGGCCGTCCAGGGTCACGGAAAACGTCAGGCCGCGGCAGCGCGCCGTGTCGGCATGGACGCTTTCGAGCTTGCGTACGATGGGCACGAGGTTCACGTCGACGGGCTCGAGCACGAACTGGCCGCGCTCCATCTTGAAAAGCGCCGTGGACAGATTGACCATGGACAGCACCATGTAGCCGGCGTCCTCGATCAGCGAAAGCATCTCGCGCTGGTCGTCGTCGAGGTTTTCCGCCAGGCGCAGCACCTGCGGCAGGCTGATGATCGTGGTCAGGGGCGATTTGAGGTCGTGGCGCATGATGCGTTCCACGTCCTCCTTGAGGCGGGCGTTTTCGAGCGTCACCCGCACGAGTTCCTTTTCGGCGGCGGCCAGCCGGTACTGCTCGAGGGCGGCGTCGAGGGCCAGGCACAGCGTGGGCATGGGACAGGGCTTGGTCAGGAAGCGGAAGATGTGGCCTTCGTTGACTGCGGCCATGGCTGCGGTCAGGTCGCCGTGGCCGGTGAGCATGAGCGGCACGGTGGCCGGGCACGACTCCTTGGCCGCCTTGAGGAAGGAAACGCCGTCCATGCCCGGCATGCGCAGGTCCGAGACGACCACGGCAAAAGGGCCGTTTTCCTGCAAGGCGGCGAGCCCCGCCGCAGGACCGGCGGCCGTGGCCATGTCGTAGCGGCGGCACAGGCCGCGCCGCAGGGCATCGAGCACGGTCTGGTCGTCGTCGACGAAAAGAATTTTTGCGCACTGGGGCATGGCTGGGTCCGTTTTGCATGCCATACCCCAGATGCGCCGGAGAAACCAGGACTATCCCGCGGCGAAGAAGGCGGCGCAGGCCCACAGCGTCACGGCCGTGCCCCGGAAAAAGCGCCGCGCCGCGCGCGGCGAGGCCAGCGCCCCGGCGAGCCATTCCCCGAACCGGGCGTAGGCCAGCATGCCGCCGAAGGCGAGCAGCAGGATGGGCGCGGCCAGCAGCGCGAGCTCAAGGATGTCCGGCATGCCGGCGGCGGCGAAAGGCGGCAGCAGCGCGCCGAGAAAGCCCCAGGCCTTGGGATTGACCGCGGCCACGCCAGCGCCGGAAAGGGCCAGGGACAGAAGCGGTGGCCGCTCATGCGGCGCGACCGGGGAGATCGTCCGCGCGCCGGCGCGCCACAAGGCGAGCCCGAGCCAGGCGATGTAGGCCGCGCCGGCAAGGGAGGCCGCACGCAGCAGCCACGGCGCGCGCGCAAGGAGCGCGAGCCCGTACAGGGCGACGACGATCTGGGCGAGCGTGGCGCAGACATTGCCGAGCGCGACGAAAGCCACGGGCCGGCAGCCGTGGCGCATGCCGAGCGTCAGGGCCTGCAGCATGGCCGGGCCGGGCGTGAGCATGCTCGCGGTCAGGGCCGCGAGGTACGCGGCGTAGGTTGGAATGTGCATGGCGGCTTCCCGCGACAGGGGAGGGCCGCCCGGCCGGGTCGCATGCCGGCCGGGAGCCCGTGGGCCGGATCAATTCTCGATCCGGCCGCCCGTATCGTTGCGGTCAGCTGCGCCAGCGCGCCATGAATTCGGCGGCCGTGCCGCCGTCGTCGATGTGGGCAATCAGCGCCGAGCCGAAGACCACGGCGTCGATGAGGTCGCCGAAGGCGGCGAGCTGCTCCGGCTTCTTGATGCCGAACCCAAGCGCCACGGGCACCTGGAAGATGCGCCGCACGGCGCGCAGCCGCTCGGTGATCTCGGCCGGCAGCGTCTCGCGCATGCCCGTGGTGCCGAGCACCGAGACGAAGTAGACGAAGCCCCGGGCCTTTGCCGCGTAGGCGGCCAGGCGCTCCTCGGAGGTGTTGAGCCCGACCAGGGGGATGAGGTCGAGGCCGTGCTTTTCCAGCGCCTCGGCCATGGGACCGGCTTCCTCGAGCGGCAGGTCCGGCACGATGAAGCCGGCCACGCCGGCGTCGGCCGCGTCCTCGGCCAGGCTGTCCAGGCCGTATTGCAAAAACGGGTTGTAGTAGCCCATGAGCACGAGCCCGGCCTTGTAGCGGCCCTTGCGGCGCGTGAGCTCGTGGAAGAGCCAGGACAGGCAGGTGCCGTTTAGGAGGCAGTCGAGGGACGCCTTTTCCACCACCGGGCCGTCGGCCACGGGATCGGAAAAGGGCACGCCGATCTCGATGATGTCCGCGCCGCCGGCGTCCAGGGCGTCGAGTTCGTCGAAGAAGCGCTCCTTGTCCGGGAAGCCCCCGGGCAGGAACGGAATGAGCGCCTTGCGGCCGGCGGCCAGCGCCTCCATGATGCGCGTGGTGAGGATGGACTGGCTCATGCGAGGCCTCCCTGCTCTTTTTCGTAGGCTTCGATGATGCCGAGGTCCTTGTCGCCCCGGCCGGACAGGCACACCACCACCTGCGCTCCCTTGGGAATCTCGGCGGCGTGGCTGCGCACCCAGGCCACGGCGTGGCAGCTTTCGAGCGCGGGAATGATGCCCTCGCGGCGGCACAGCGCCTCGAAGGCGGCCAGGGCCTCGCGGTCCACGGCGATGTCGTAGCGCACGCGGCCGGTCGCGCCGAGATGGGCGTGTTCCGGGCCGACGCCGGGATAGTCGAGGCCGGCCGAAAGCGAATGGGACGGCTGGATCTGGCCCTCCGTGGTTTGCAGCAGCATGCTGCGCATGCCGTGGAGCACGCCGGGCGTGCCGAGGCTTATGGGCGCGGAGTTGTAGCAGCCGGGCTCGCCCGTGCCGCCGGCCTCCACGCCGATGAGCTTGACCGAGGCGTCGGGCACGAAGTGGTGGAACATGCCGATGGCGTTGGAGCCGCCGCCGACGCAGGCCACGACGTAGTCCGGCAGCCGGCCCATCTTGTCCAGGCACTGCGCCCGCGCCTCGCGCGAGATCACGGCCTGGAACTCGCGCACGAGCAGCGGGAAGGGGTGGGGACCGGCGGCCGTGCCGAAGCAGTAGTGCGTCGTGCGCTGCTCGGCGATCCAGTAGCGCAGCGCCGCGTTGATGGCGTCCTTGAGCGTTTTCGTGCCGGACTCGATGGGCACGACCTCGGCCCCCAGCAGCTTCATGCGCTTGACGTTGTGCGCCTGGCGCACCACGTCCTCGGCCCCCATGTAGACGATGCAGCCAAGGCCGAGCATGGCCGCTGCCGTGGCCGTGGCCACGCCGTGCTGCCCGGCCCCGGTCTCGGCCAGGAGCACGCCCTTGCCCATATATTTGGTCAAAAGCCCCTGGCCCATGGTGTTGTTGATCTTGTGCGCGCCGGTATGGTTCAGGTCTTCCCTTTTCAGCCACAGGTCGAAGCCCAGCTCCTTGGACAGGTTCGGGCAGCGGTACAAGGGCGAGGGCCGGCCGACGTAATCGGCCAGGAGCGCGTTCAACTCGTTCTGGAACCCGGCGCTCGGCACGATGGTGCGCATGGCCTCCTCGAGTTCCAGCAGCGGCGGCATGAGCAGCTCGGGCACGAACTGCCCGCCGAAGTCGCCATAATAACCTTTTCGCATCGGGATGTGCCTCCGGCGGCCGGGGGAACCTTTTTTGAAAAAAAGGTTCCCCCGGACCCCTTCCAAAAAACTTTCAATGGCTTCGCGACGTGCGCGTGGTCTCCTCAGGAATCCCCTGTCTCCCGGCGCGTTTGCCGCGACGGCGCG
>DQED01000418.1:808-5094 GCA_003525525.1 Desulfovibrio sp. | reverse complement strand
TTCCTGCGGCCAAGCCCCGCCCACGCGCACGGCCGCGACCTCGGGCACGCCCGCGCACAGGGCCGGCAGCACGGCGGCGACCAGGCGCGACGGCGAAGCAAAGCGTGGTCCGCAAACGATGACGGCGAAATCGAGAGGCGCATCCGAGCGGGTCAGGACGAGGTCGTGGCCGAGGACCGCTTCGCTGCGGCGCAGGCGCGGCATGGGGCCGCCGCAGGCGGCGAAGACGGCGGCGATGCCCGTCTTGATGCGCGCCCGGTCCAGGTCGGGTACGCGTGCGTAGGCCCTGGCGAAGGCGGCGTCGCCGACCCTCCCCCGCTCCATGGCCTGCGGCCAGAAGAAGGAGGGAGCCTGATCGACGGTGTCGTCCGTTTCGGTACGCATGACGGGCGGATACGAAAGGCGCGGGGCGGGTTGCGCCGCCCCGCGCCAAGTGGTTACAGCCAGCGTTTGGCCCAGTTGCGCCAGCTGCCTTCGATCTTGCGCCGCTCGGCCTCGGTCAGAGTCTTCTGGTACTCGAGGTAGGAGAGTTCGGCGCGCAGCTTGGCGTAATCCAGAACCTCTTCGAGGTCCTTGAAGTTCTCGGCCGTGTACATGTAGCGCTTCCATGCCGCGCCGTACTGGTCCGTGCGCCAGTAGAAATCGGCCACGAACAGTTCGTGCTCGGCCATGCGCTTGCGGCAACGGCGGATGTACTCGGCGGCTTCCTTGCCGTAGTCGGTGTCCGGGAAGGTCTGCTGGAGCAGGTAGAAGTACTGGAGTGCTTCCTGGAGGTTGCCTTGCGGCATATCGATGGATTCGGAGCGTTTGAAGTTGGAGACGCCGATCTGGTACAGGACGTAGGGAATCTCTTCGCTGCGCGGATGCACGGATTCGAATTCCTTGTACGTTTCGGCGGCCGGACCGTAATCCTCGGTCAGGAAATAGGCATCGGCCAGGGCGATGGTGCCCATGGGCGTGTAAGGACTGAAGGGATAGCGGTCCTTGAGTTTGATGAAATAGCCGACGGCCCCGTAGTAATCCTTTTGCGACATGGCGTCGCGCCCGGCTTCGTAAAGCTCCTGGGCGGTATCCTCGGGTGGCGGCAGAAAATAGTAGTCCATGAGCCCGGCGCAACCGCCGAGGAAGAGAAGCAGGAAGGACAAAGGCAAAAAGCGGCGCATCATCGCGTTCATGGCATGATCCTGGATAAGCCCGGCTGTCCGGGCGGCATGCGTCGGACGCGGCGCCGCCAAAGGGCAACGGCCGGTCAGGCGTTTTGATGCGCGTCCTCTTATCAGATGGGGTTTGCGCGCACAATGGAAAAAACCGAACCCGTCCGGCCGCCTCGCGAGGCGCATGGCCATGGCGAGAGAGGGGACGGGTCCGGCCGTCGTCAACCTTGCGAGAAGCGCGAACTGATATAGGTGTAGGCGGCGTGGGCGGCGCTGGCGCCGTCGCCGACGGCAGTGGCCACCTGGCGGCAGGTTTTGGACCGGATGTCCCCGGCCGCGAAGATGCCCGCAATGGACGTGCGCATCTCCTCGTCGGTTTTGATGAACCCTCCGGAATCCCGCTCGAGGCCGTCGGGGTAGAAGTCCCCCTGGGGCTCGAAGCCCACGAAAACAAACACGCCATCCACGGGGATGGTGTGGCAGTCGCCGCTTTTGACGTCGCGCACCTCGATCCCGGTCACGCTTTCGTTGCCGCTTATGGAGCACACGACCGTGGAGCGCAGGATCTCGATGACGGGACTGACGGAACAGCGGTCCTGGTAGCACTTCTGGCCGCGGAAGTCGTCGCGCCTGTGGATGAGGTAGAGCTTTTTCACCAGGCGCGCCAGATACAGCGATTCCTCCAGGGCCGAATTCCCGCCGCCGATGACGGCCACGGTCTGGCCCCGGAAGAAGTTGCCGTCGCACAGCGCGCAGTAGGAAACGCCCTTGCCGGCATATTCCTTCTCGCCCGGGATGCCCACCCGCTTGTAGCGGGCGCCGGTGCACAGGACCACGGCCGTGGCCTCGATGGTTTCGCCGCCGACGGTGATGCGGTGCAACCCGTCCACGGTTTCGATGGCCCGGACCTCGTCGCCGATGCGGTCCACGGCGTAATGCCCGAGGTGGGCGGCCATGAGGTCGGCGAGCTTCCAGCCTTCGATGCCGTCCGGAAAGCCAGGGTAGTTCTCGATCAGATGCGTCATGAGCATCTGTCCGCCAGGGGACAGCTTTTCCACCATGGCCACGGACAGATCGGACCGCGCCAGGTACAGCGCGGCGGTGATCCCGGCCGGGCCGCCCCCGATCACGACGGCGTCATAGCGTTTCATGGATTACAGGGCCTTTTGGGTCAGCATTTCCTTGATGCTGCTCTTGGAGACCGCGCCGGTGATCTGCTCGACCACTTCACCGCCCTTGAAAAGGATCAGGGTGGGGATGGCGCGGATGCCGTACTTGCTCGGGGTGCTCGGGTTCTCGTCGACGTTCATTTTAGCCACCTTGACCTGGCCGGTGTATTCGTTGGCCAGTTCGTCGATGACCGGCCCCATGGCCCGGCAAGGCCCACACCAGGGAGCCCAGAAGTCCACCAGGACCGGCAGGTCGCACTGCAGGGCTTCGGCCTCGAAATTCGCATCGCTGAGTTGAATGGCCATGGGCATGCTCCTTTTGTAGTGGCCGGCCGGCAAAGCGGCCGGGTTTTTCGCTGACCGTGGAAGGCGAACGCACGGGACCCACCGGGCGAGACGCCCGCGCAGTCCGCAACCATGAAAACCTATTGCGGCTCGGGCCGGCTGTCAACCGATGCCGGGCCGGACGTGCTCTCCGCCCCGCGGTAGTCCCAGGGCACCTTGCGGCCACGGGGCACGGCGTCGAGGGAGAGATCGTGGAAAAGCCCCGCCGCGGCCAGGCGACAGCCGGCGGCGGCGATCATCGTGGCGTTGTCGGCGCAAAGGGCCTTTGGCGGCAGGAAAAGCGGCAGCCGATGCCTCCCGGCCACGTCGGCGAGCATGTCGCGGATGCGCCCGTTGGCGGCCACGCCCCCGGCCGCGAGCAACGAAGCGGCATCCTTGGCCGGGCCGGCCAGCGCCCGCTCGATTTTCACGCGCAAGGTGTCGGCAATGGCGAAATTGACGGCTGCGCACACCCGGCGCAACGCCATGGGCCAGGAGGCCGGGTCCGTCGCGCCTGCCTGCGTCGGCATGACCGGCGCACGCAGCTCCGGGTGGGCGGCGACGTGGTTGGCCACGGCGGTCTTGAGGCCGCTGAAGCTGAAATCCAGGTTCCGGTTGTCGAGATACGGACGCGGGAAAAGGTTGTGGTCGGCCTCGATCCCCCGGCCCAGGACGTCGATGTAGACGCCGCCGGGATACGGCAGGTTCAAGGACTTCGCCGCCTTGTCAAAGGCTTCCCCTGCCGCGTCGTCCAGGGTGCGGCCGAGGACCGCGAGGTCGAGGGGGCCGGCGAGGCGCACGAGCTGGGTGTGGCCGCCGGAAACGAGCAGCCCGAGCGCCGGATAGGGCACGTTGTCGCGCCCGAGGACGGCGGCCAGGAGATGGGCGTGCAGATGGTTCACGCCGACAAGGGGTTTGCCCGCGCCGAGGGCCAGCGCCTTGGCCGTGGCCAGTCCGATGAGCAGGCTGCCGAGCAGCCCCGGCCCCCGGGCCACGGCCACGACGTCCACGTCGGCCATGGAAAGCCCGGATTGCGCGAAAAGCGCGCGCAGAAGCGGCCCCATGCGGCGCAGGTGCTCCCGCGAGGCGAGCTCCGGAACCACTCCGCCGAACAGGGTATGGACGTCGGTCTGCGAGGCGAGCTTTTCCAGGACGGGACGGCCGTCGCGGCAAAGCGCCACGGCCGTCTCGTCGCAGGAGGTCTCGATGCCGAGGCACAGCATGCGCGGCCGGCTACGCCTTGCGGGCGCGGGCGTAGATCTCCGTCACCTTGGCCACGTCGTTCTTGCTGCCGATGAAAAGCGGCACGCGCTGGTGCAGCTCCTCGGGCTCGATGGAAAGGATGTTGCGCTCGCCGTCGCTGCCCGCGCCGCCGGCCTGCTCGCATACGAAGGAAAGCGGCGAAGCCTCGCACAAAAGACGCAGCTTGCCCTTGGGCTTTTTCGGGTCGCGGCTGTCGGCGGGATAGAGGAAAATGCCGCCGTAGAGCAGGTTGCGGTGGAAGTCCGCGACCAGCGAGCCGATGTAGCGCCCGCCGTAGGGCTGGCCGCGCAGGTTGTCCGAGCCTTTGAAGTAGTTGACGATTTCCTTGGTCGGCTCGTCCCAGTAGTTCCAGTAGGCCTCGTTGACGGAATAGACC
>DQED01000418.1:584-772 GCA_003525525.1 Desulfovibrio sp. | reverse complement strand
AGGAACTCGCCCACGCTCGGGTCGAGCGTGAAGCCGTGGACCCCCTTGCCCGTGGTGTAGACCATCATCGTGGAGGTGCCGTAGAGGAAATACCCCGCCGCCACCTGCTCGGAACCGCGCTGCAGCAGGTCGCAGAGGTTGTCGCCGGAGCAGCCGGACTTGGTGCGGTAGATGGAGAAGATGGTGCC
>DQED01000418.1:0-525 GCA_003525525.1 Desulfovibrio sp. | reverse complement strand
TCGGAGGCGATGGCGCACAGCACCCCTGCCCGCTCCATGCGGTGGATGAGGACCTTGTTGGCGTATTCGTCGAGTTTCTGGACCTGTTCGCCCTGGACGTTGATCTCGCCGGTGAAGCCGAGGACGTCCACGAGGCCGGCCTTGCGCACTTCCCGGGAGATGATTTTGGCCGCGAGGATCAGCTCGTTGAGAAGCCGGGTGAACCGGCCCGAGGCCATGGGGGATTCCTTCTGGTGCAACAGCAGATGTTCGGTCACGGTGACTTGCGGCATGTCTGGCTCCTCCCGCCGCCTTGGTCCGGGGCTTGGTCGACGTGCTTGCCCCGCTTGTTCCAGGCGGTTGTCGGTTCTTCTACAATGGCGGCGCGGTTCCCACAAGATTTTCGGAGGTTGCGCAAAAAAAAAGCCGGCGGCCCGGGCCGCCGGCCTGAAGGAGCGTCCGGTTACGACGCCGGCGGCGCGACGGGGACGCCTGTCGGCTCTGAAGGCCGGCCGTCCGGCGCGGGCGGCGCCGACTCGGGGGCGG
>DQED01000044.1 GCA_003525525.1 Desulfovibrio sp. | reverse complement strand
CGAACGCGGCCACGGCCGCCTCGGTCACGACGCCCAGGGCCGTGGCCCCGGGCGCGAAGACGTCCTGCTGGGCCACGTAAGCCAGCCGCACGCCCTGGCGCAGGGTGCGCTCCCCGGCGTCCGGCGATTCGAGGCCGGCCAGGATCTTGAGCAACGTGGATTTGCCGGAGCCGTTGGGGCCGATNNCTCCTGGTCGGAAACGGTCAGGGAAATGTCGGTGAACAGCCGGCGCACGCCAAAAGACTTGGCGACGCCGCGCAAGGTGACGCATGTGCCCATGGCCGGATGCGGTAGCCCATGGGCGACCCGGCGTCAAACCCGGCCGGGCGCGTCCCCGCCCTCCGGGTCCGACGCTTCCTGCATATCGGGCGCAGCCGCGACGCGGTTGCGCCCTGCCTGCTTGGCCCGATACAGGGCGGCGTCGGCGCGGGCGAGCAGGGACGACGGATGGGTATCGCCGCTGTAAACGGCCAGACCGAAGCTCGCCGTCACCGCAACCGCGTCCGTCCCCCAGACGAGCCCCAATTCCCGCCGCAAGTGCTCGGCCAGCACCGTAGTCTGTCGCAGGTCCGTTTCCGGGCAGACGATGAGGAATTCCTCGCCGCCCCAACGTCCGACCAGATCCGTTTCCCGCGTGTGCCCCACGAGGACGTCGGCCGTGCGAACGAGCACGAGGTCGCCCGTGGCATGGCCGTAGGCGTCGTTGATGTCCTTGAAGTGGTCCAGGTCGACCATGATCACGGAAAAAACGGAACCGTAGCGCTTGGCGCGCCTGATTTCGGCCTCGAGGGCGTGGTCGAGCTTGCGCCGGTTGCACAGTCCGGTCAGGCGGTCGGTCAGGGAGAGCGTGGCCAGTTCCTGATTCTTGGCGTCGAGTTCGCTATTTTTTTCCGCAAGCTCCCGCGTACGCAGGCGCACCTTGTCTTCCAGGGTGTCCACCATCTCCTTGAGCCGCGCCGTCATGGCATTGAACGCGCCGGCCAAGACCCCGAGTTCGTCGCTGCTGCCGTTTTGCAGGAACACGTCGAGATGGCCGGCCCGCACGGCCTCGGCATGGCGGGTCATGGTTTCGATCTTGCTTGTGATGGACGCGTGCAGCAGCCGGGCGGCGACGGCAAGGCAGGCCAGCCCGAGCAAGGCCGTTGCGACCAGGATGCCCGCAGCCAAGCGGCCGGCCCAAACGCTGCGCGTCCTGGCCCTGGCCACTTCCGAAGCGGACAGCTGCTTGAGCTCCTCGGCGATGGGGTCCACGGCCCTGGATTGCAGCCAGAAATCATGGACATTGGTCTGCATGTCCTTGACGGTTTCGAGCACCTTGTCGGCAAGCCCGGCGTACGCGTCGAGAAGGCCCAGGACATCGGCCTGACGGGAAGGCGCCACGGTTTTATCCGCGGCAACAAGGCGTTTGAGCGCCGCAGCCTTGTTGAGAGCGCTTTGCATGAACGGGCGCTGCCTCGTGATCTCGTAGCGCTTTTCCAGAATGTCCATCTCGCGCAAGAGCAGTGTGGCGTCGGAGGAGCCTTGCAACGCTTCGCCGAGCTGGTCCGTCAGGCCGGCAAGTCGCGGCAGTTGTCCGTCGCCAGGGTTGTACAGCCTGGCGTACAGACCGGTTTCGTTGAGCAGCACCAGGGAATAGCGGCGCGCCGTGGACGTGAAAAGCGTCAGGTCCACATTGCGCCTGGCAATCGCGCTCCCGGGAGGCGCAGCGGCGATGAGGCGGCGCAGGTCTTCGCAGACGGCGATCAGCCGCGCCGCTTCGGCCAGAGCCGGCTGGCAGAAACGTTCCCGGGCGGCCTCGAAATCCAGTTCCGGCCCGAGCAGGAGATAATCGCGGTACAAACGCCGCGATTTTTCGAGCTTTCCTTCCATTTCGAGGATTTTCGCCCGAATCTCCATGTTGTCCTGAATATTGTTTTCGGCGCCGCGCATGACGAGGAGCCCGACGCAAGCCGCAGCCCCGGCCAGGCTGAACATGGTGAACAGCACGCCGAACACGAGCCACAGTTTGGCCGTGATGCCCAGCCGATCCCAGGCTCCCGACACCCTAGCGGTCATGGTCTTTTTGCGGCTCGTAGGTATAGACGACATTGTCCAACAATCCACCCACTCCCTTGACGGGATCGTCCAGGCGCAGAACATTGAACCGCGGATTCGCACAGTCGCCGAAGGCGTCGCAGCTCAGACGGCCTGTCACTCCCGGATAGTCCTTCGTGGCGGCCAGCGCGTCGCGCAGGGCCTGGCGTCCGATGACGCAGTTGCCGTCCCTGTCGCACTTGGCGACGGCCGTGACGGCATCCAGGAGAATGCCCGCAGCGTCATAGGCGTTGAGCGAGTAGGATGTGGGCGGCGCCTCGCCATAGCGCTCGCGGTAACGCTGCTGGAATTTCGTGACCGCCTCGCCAGGCTCCGGCGGCGTGGGCCCGACGAAATACATGCCCTTGGCGGCGTCGCCGAGGGCGTCGATGAAGCTCTGGTCAATCAGGGAGCCGTCGCTCATGAGCGTCACTCCGGCAAGGGCGGGGTTGGCCCGGGCCGCCAGCAGCACGCCGTTGCCCTCGGGCTGAAAGAGCGGAAAGAAAAGCAGATCCGCGCCGGATGCCGCGACGGCTTCCAGCACGGGCCGCATGTCGGCGTCGCCCTTGTCCACGGCCGCGAACAGGACCGCCGAACCGCCGATGCGCGAAAACTCCTGCCTGAACCCCTCGGCCAGCCCCCGGGTATAGATGTCGCCGTCATGAATGATGGCGGCCTTACGGCTGCCCAGGGCCGTATAGGCATACCGGGCGGCTGCCGGGCCGGAGTGTTCTTCGTTGGGCGCGGTGCGGAAATACCCCGGCCGCCATTTTGGACCGGGTTTGCCGCCCATGGCGGTGAGGAAGGGGGCGCTGTTGTTGCCGGAGATCATGCAGAGGCCGGCGGCGCTCATGACCTGGGACGCGGCGGCCGCGTCGCCGGAGCAGGTGGTGCCGAAGATGGCGACCACGCTCGGGTCGGAGACAATGCGCAACGCCGCGTTGGCGCCGCCTTCGGGACGGCAGCCCGTGTCCTCGACGATGAGCTTCACCGCATGGCCGAAGAGCCTGTCGCCGCGTTGCGCCAAAGCCAGCTCCAGGCCACGCATCTGTTCGGATCCCAGCACTGCGACCTTGCCGCTGAGCGACTGGATGACGCCCAAGCGCACGGAAGCCCCGGCAGCGACATCCACGCAACCTAACGCGTCATTGCACTCGAATTTACTCTTTTCCCCAAACGGTCCGGCGATCAGGGCCGCCACGACAAGACCCAGGATCGAAGCGACCGCAAGCATCGCGATGCGCATGGACGGATAAACTCCCTAAGGGGCATGTTGCCGCCTGTATTTGGCTTAAGTCCAACACAAGCTTATCGATAATCGTCATGCCCTCTGTCAACAAAAAATTGGCTGTCATCCCTGGGGACAATCCCGGTGAACAGTCATGGCTTTTGCGCTTGCGGGATGCGCATCACTGCCAGATTCTTCACGACCGAAGCGCGCCACTGCGACGTTGCCGTGCAGGCGTGGCCGGCGGAGGCCCGTTCGCACTTCACGAAACGATGGTTCCATTTTCGCATGGCAGCGCTGGCAAGGCAACCGCAAGACGAAGAAAGCACAAACCATCACGCGAAGCAAACTACTTCTTATAAAATAGAGCATGTTATTATTTATGTTGCCAAATGCAATAATTAACAGATGAAACACCACCCTCGTCATTAGCATAGGGAAGGCCTCAGTGACTTTCGCATAGTCGCGATCGAAACACCGCATATACGCCTCGTTCCTGTCCGAAAACAAAACAGATTGATTCGAATTATGCCGGGTTGCGTGATCATCCATTCCAGCCGGGCAGCCCTGCTCCGTGACAGACCCCATAGGCTGTCCAATGCATGCGCGAATACGCTTGGCATACGAGGCGCCACGCCCTTCCGTGAAGATGGTTGCGTAGCGAAGCGCACCGACAACAAGACAAAAGGATACCGCACGTGCAAAGCATTACCACCGTCTTCGCCCGATTCCTCTCCGTCGTCCCCGCGTCGCCTGTTGTATCCGCTGTCGCGGCAGCATAAGGGAAAACGTACGCATCTATCCTTTTCTCTATGGGACCAATTCGTCCATCTCCAAGGGATCGGAGGACCCTGGTCCTGCGCCGCATCGGCTATCGGGAAAAGGAGACCGGGAAGCGTTTCAAGTTCCTGGCCCACCACATGACGCTGCCTGCCCGCGCCATCGCCGGCATTGATAAAGACCGCCGACAAGTCGACATCTTCCTCCGGTTCATCGAGCAGAACCTCGAGATCGAGTCGTTCCGCGGCAACTCGAAAAACGCCGTCCCCTCCCGGGGCTACGTGGCCCTGATGGCGTACCTGCGCCTGGCCTGCCGGAAGGTCAGGCCAAAGATCGGCCTGCACTGCTTGGCCAGGCTGGTGCAGTGAAATCTCTTGCGGCAATGCGGAATACTCGACCTTGCCGGCCCGTGACGGCAGCGAATAAAACCAAATAATTCTAGTAGACTATCTCTTCTTGCTTCGCCGGACAGAACGGACTTGGGCAACCAAGACATCCAACAAGCATACGGCAAATTCAATACAGCGCGCATCTTCTTTCATAGCGCAATGGATGCGCTTGTCTGAAGCATGCCTGCAACAACAATCACGCTCAATATAAATTTCGTGATATATTGACTGTTTGTTTGAGTCTCGCTAGTTGTGCGTGCTTATGTTGCAAAAGCGTCCGCCTCTTGTTCCGTAGCATGCGGCGCATGCGCCAGTGGACGGGGTACGACTGTCGCTTGCAACCTCGCTGCACGCGACGAGGCGTTGCGGACCTGCCTGCAACCGCATTGGCGAGGCGGTCCTGCACGCGGGGGCATCGGCGTGTCCGGGGAACGCCGTGCCTGGGGAGCGCCAGCGGCGAGGCGCATGCGGGAATCCGGCCGGCGGCGACGCCGGCCGGCAGCGCGTCAAGACCGGATGCCGGGCCATGGGACGGGGGCGCGGGTGGGGAAAAGCTCCCGTCCGGCCGGCGGCCGGCGGGGCATCCCGGGTGTCGGAGCACCAAGTCGTAAGGGAGGGAGGGAGTATGCGGTTTTGTCGTATCGTCTGCGTCGCGGCCTTGTTGTCGGCGTGCGTGTGTCCGCTGCAAGCGGCCCGGGCCCAGGAGGGGGGATCGGGACAGACCCAGGAGAAGCATGAGTACTACACCATACAGGACATCGAGGTCGTGGAGTCGAAGCCGGTCGGCCCCATCGTGGAAGACAAATCGGAACCGGCCAGCGTCAGCACCTTGCCGCGCCAAACCATCGAGACGTTCGGCGGGCCGGCCCAGGTCAATCCCTACACCGTCCTCAACAAGCTCATGCCTTCGGTCAACAGCGAATCCATGGACGCCTACGGGCTGGTCAACGAGTCCAACCTCCGCATCCGCGGCCAGTCGGCCTTCACCTTCGGCAGCCTGTCCCAGACCGTAAACGGCGCGCCCATCGGCATCTCCACGGGCTACGGCGCTTCGGGCAATTACATCGACCTGGAAAACATCAACACCATGAGCCTGTACCGGGGGCCGATCCCGGCCGACAAGGGCTTCGGCTTCGGCGACGCCGCCGGCGTGCTGGACATGCAGGTCCTGGGGCCCTCCTATACGCGGGGGGCGACCATCGAACAGAAGCTCGGCACCTACAATTTCAACCGCACCTACGGCCGGCTGGATTCCGGAGAACTGGCCACCGGGACGCGCGTCTTCGGCTCGTTTTCCCATGCCCTGGCCGACAAGTGGCGCGGCACGGGCGACGCCGAACGCCTCAATTTCATGGGCGGCCTGGCCCAGCCCTTTTTCGACAACCGCCTGAACCTCGAGGTCTACGCCCTCTACAACAAGTTCAACCAGGACGAGTACCGCCCGCTTTCCTACGCCCAGACCAGAAGCCAGAGCTTTTATCGCGGGTTCGACTTCACGGGCGAAATGACCGGCACTCCGTCCGTGGACTACGCCTACTACGGCTACAACCGGCAGTATTTCGACGAATGGTCCGTGTTCGGCAAGCTCGAGGCCAAACTCTGGCAGGGAGCCACGGCTTCCTTCAGGCCGTATTACGCCGGCAACGACGGACGCCGCTACAATACGGCCGCCAACAGCGCCAAGGCGACCGGCGGCGGCTACACCTATACCGTCATGGACTACGAACAGCGGCAGTTCGGCTATCTCGCCCAGATCGAACAGAAGCTCGACCCGGTGACCGTCAAGCTCGGCTACTGGTACCAGAACCTGGCATTGTATCCTCCCGTGCCGGCCAGCGTGCGGACCTTCAAGCTGTTGGACTACGGCTCCTACTTCGGCAGCTGGAGCAACCTGGCCGAGGTCGGAGACCGCGTCTTCCATTCGCCCTATCTGCAAACCAAGGCCGACCTCGGCAAGGTGCATCTGTCCGCGGGCCTGCGCTACCTGTCCGTCGATTTCCCTTCCGTCACCGCCTACAACACCGCCGGCGTGCCGGACGGTTCCTACGACGATGTCCTCGACACGCTGCTCACGCCCAATGCGAACCTGAGCGCGAAAAAAGCCGCCAAGGACGTCTGGCTGCCCAACGCCGGCATCAGCTACGACCTGACCGACCAGCTCTCGGCCCGCTTCATGTACGGCCGCACCTACGCCTGTCCGCCCCAGGGGCCTTTTTACAACGGCTATTCCAAATACCTGACCAAGTTCCAGGCCGCCGGCATCACGTTCCAGAGCCTGTGGGACGACATGAAGCTGGAAACGGCGGACAATTTCGACGTCGGCCTGCGTTTCGCCAACGACACGTTCAGCCTGTCGCCGACCTTCTACTACTCCCGGCACTACAACAAACAGGTCACCGTCTATGACAACCTGGTCGGCGGCTCCTACAGCCAGACCAACGCCGAGGCCGAATCCATCGGCGGCGAATTGGAGGCTTCGTGGAAGGCCACGTCCTGGCTGACCCTCTTCGGCGCCGGCTCCTACAACCGGTTCACCTTCACCAAGAACCTGAACACGGCGCTCAACACCACCTTGAACATCAAGGGCAACCAGGTGCCGGACGTCCCGCTGTGGCAGGCGAAATTCGGATTGACCGCCAAGTACGAAAAACTCGCCGTCACGCCGACCTACCGTTACATGGACCTGCGCTACGGCGACGTCCAGAACAAGCAGTCCCTTAACGGCTACCATATCGTGGACCTTTCCATGGCCTACGATATTCCCAACGTGCTCGGCAGCAAGAAGGTGACCCTGACCCTGGATCTCCAGAACATTCTGGACCAGCGCTATATCGCCGTCATCCGCTCGAGCGACGACAGCACGGCGGATTCCTCCATCTATTACTACCCGGGCGCGCCGTTCAACGCCGTGGCCGGCATCCGATTGGAATTCTAGCGTTGCGCCCCCCAAAAAACACGGGCGTACGTGTTGAGGGGAAAGGCACTCATTCGCGCATGTCGCCCTCGAAAAGCAAGCCGCTCTCTCCGCGGACACGATCCGAGGCCAAGGCAACGTCGCGCCGACAAGAGGAGGCGTCATGAACGACGCATCGGAGTCCAGGGAGTCGCCGCTTCCCGCCGGGGAGTGGCTCTTCGAGGCTGCGGCCGCAGCCCTGTCGCGCCACCTCGGCACGGAGGCGGGAGAGCTGCGCATCGACAGCCTGGTGGTGGGGGTGTTCGCAACCGGGGTGCGGCTCTCCGACGGGCGGGGCGGCGTGGCCTACACGCCGCCGGAACTCGTGGCCCAGGCCAGCCGGCGCATCCTGCGCGGCGGCCTGCTCCGGCTGCGGGGCCTGCCGGCCCTCGACGTGGTCAAGGGCAGGCAGGCGGGACCGTTCGCCCCGGTCGTGCGGCTGGCCGCCCTCAACGCCTTGTCCGT
>DQED01000360.1 GCA_003525525.1 Desulfovibrio sp. | reverse complement strand
GGTCGGCGGGCGGTGCGTCGGGGTCTGTGGTCGCGGAAATGGGGCGGCCCCGCAGCCCGTCCCGCGCCACGACGCCGAACGGGGGGACCGGGGGGAGGGACTCCCCCCGGCGGGGTCTGGGGCAGAGCCCCAGCAGGGTCCGGGACAACGTCCCGGCGGGTTTACGTCTCCTCGTCGAGCAGTCTGGCTTCGGCGTCGGTAACGGGCTCCCATGCGGACGGGAACAAAAGCATGATGGTGGCGAAAAAGACCAATGCGGCTGCGATGAGCGCATCTTTCACGGCTGTCTCCCCCTGGCTTTTCCGGCCCCCCCGGACCGGACTCCCTGGTTCCCTGTGATTCGTTCTAATCCTTTTTCCCTGCCCGGCAAGAGAAATCACAGCGGCGGCACCCGCATGGTTTGCGCTGCGGTGCGCCTTGGGCTACACAATGGACGACCCTGCCCGGGAAACGACTTCAAGGAGCGCCATCATGGCCCTTTTCGGCAGTGACAAGAACAAAAAGCCCAAGGATGCGAAGAAGGCGGAAGAGCAGAAGCCCAAGCGCCTGATCCCCGAGGACAACCTTGCGGAATTGACCAAATTTTTCGAACCGATGCAGGAGCCGGTCGAGCTTGTCGTCTTTACCGATCCCAAACGGAACGCGCCGTACAACACGTTCATGGAATCGCTGTGCCGGGAGCTTGCGGAGCTGACGCAAAAGATCACGGTCCGCTCCGAGCCGTTGGACGGCGACGCGGCCAAGCTGTACGGGGTGGATTTTTCGCCGACGTTGCTATTGGCGCCGGACCGTTACCGGATCCGCTACCTGGGCGCACCGCTCGGGGAAGAGGCGCGCACGCTCATCGAGACGATCATGCGTCTGTCCGTGGGCAAGAGCGGGCTGGGGCAAATCTCGCGGCAGCTGCTCGGGGAGCTCGAGGAGAAGCGCGAGGTCAAGGTATTCGTGAGCCCGTCCTGTCCGTACTGCCCCGGCCAGGTGAGCCACGCCTTCCATTGCGCCATCGAACGGCCGGACCTCGTATCGGCGGCCTGCGTGGACATTTCCCAACACACGGAGCTGGCCGCGAAGTTCCAGGTGGGCTCTGTGCCCCACACCTTCGTCAACGACGATTTCCAGATGCTCGGGCTCTTGCCCGAGGAGCGGTTCGTAGTGGAGCTCGTAACGCTCAAGAGCGCCGAGGAGTTCCTGGCGCAGCAGCATGGCATGGGTTTGGGCGCACAGGACGGCCTGGACGTCCAGGAAGTGGACGTGGTCGTGGCCGGGGCCGGGCCCGCGGGGTTGACGGCGGCGATGTACGCCGTGCGCAGCGGGCTTTCGGCCGTGGTGCTGGAAAAAAACGTCATCGGCGGCCAGGTGGCGCTCACGCCCGTGGTGGAGAACTATCCGGGCTTCGCCAACGTGCCGGGCAAGCAGCTCATGGAGATGATCGCCAAACAGGCGCGCGGCTATGCCGACGTCCACGAGGGCGAGGGCATCGAGGAAGTCAAGGTCGGCAAGCACGTCGAGGTCTACACGGACAAGGCGGTGTATGTGGCCCGGGCGCTCATCCTGGCCACGGGCGCGGCCTGGAAGAAGCTCGGCGTGCCGGGCGAGGACCGCTATTTCGGCTTCGGCGTGAGCTACTGCTCGACCTGTGACGGCTATCTCTACCGCGACAAGAAGGCCGTGGTGGTCGGCGGCGGCAACACGGCGCTCACCGACGCGCTGCACCTGAAAAACCTCGGCGTGGACGTGACGGTGATCCACCGTCGCGGGGAATTCCGGGCCGAGAAGCACCTTGTGGACGCCGTGGCCAAGGAGGGCGTCAAGACGCTTTTAAACGCCGTGGTGGTGGAAATTCTTGGCGAGGACAACAAGGTGACGGGCGTCAAAGTCAAGAACGTCGTGGACGAGACCGAACAGGTCGTTGCGACCGACGCGGTGTTCGTGGCCATCGGGCTTACGCCCAACACGGAAATCGCCGAGGAGCTGGGGCTTACGCTCGACGCCGACGGCTTCATCAAGACGGACCGGGCAAAGCGCACCTCGATTCCGCGCATCTACGCCGCGGGCGACGTGACGGGCGGCGCGCGCCAGATCGTCACGGCCGTGGGCGACGGCTCGACCGCCGCGCTTTCGGCCTTCGAGGACCTTGCGCATCCGTACTGGAAGAAGGAAAAGACCGCCTAGCGTCGCGGTCGCGCGTCCGCAAGGGCGAAACCCTTCCCTCGAAGCCCTGCCCGCCGGCGCATCCCAAGCGCGCAGACTTCTTCGACATCAATCTCCTGGGAGGTCCAGGAGGGGCCGAAGCCCCTCCTGGCCGCCGGAGGCCTCTCCCCTCTCCCCTCGACGCCCTTGCCCCCTCCTACCCCGCCAGCATCGCCGCAGCGGCGTTGAAGGAAGCGGGCGTGGTGAAGCCCGGCGCGAGCAGGTAGACCGGCGTGTTCGCGGCCGTGACCGCGCTCTGGCTCGTCGCGCCCTGGTTCATGAAGTCGAAGTAGGCGGACCGGATGAGCGGATTGGTCAGGATTTCATTGTAGACGGCCTGCCATTCCCGGGGTGTGGCCAGGCTTTGCCCGTACGTCTCGGCGTAGTCGTATTCCTTGCTCCAGGCAGGCGCGCTCGACTGGAGGTCGAGGGTGTAGGTCGTCTCGTCCTGCAAGGCAAAGGTCCCNNGTCCCGGTGTCGTAGGTGTAGATCTGGTAGCCGGGGTTGTTGCCGAACACCGGGGAGATCGACGGGGCGATGCGGACGAGGTTCGACGCGCCCGAACCGTCCATGGCGGTGATGAGCCGGAAATCGTCGTTGTGCGTATGCCCCGTGAAGGTGGCGGCGATGGTGCCGTCGTAGACCAGTTCCAGGGCCGTGAAGGCGTTGTTGAAGCCGTCCTCCAGCATGCCCGAGTAGGTCATCTGCCCGGTCTGGCCGTAGGTTTCGGCCACGCTGCCGTCGGCCGCGCCGACCGGAATGTGGCCGACCACCCAGACTTTCTGGAAATTCTGCGCGGAATCGGCGAGCTGCGAGGAAAACCAGGCCAGTTCCACCAATCCCGGGGCGGGGTCGTCGTATTCGGTGATCCAGAGGTTGTCGTTGAGCACGACATACTTGATCCCTGTCGGACCGTCGGGCTCCACGGCGTAATAGCCGCCCATGGCGTAGCTTGTCGCGAAGGCCGCCCGGTCCGCGTCGCTATTAAAAAAGGCCTGGGCGATGACGGGAGCCGAGTTCGCCAGGTAGGCGTCGCCGGGGCGCGCGCCGACGCTGCCGAGCATGTTGTCGGTGTCGCAGTTGCCGTCGGCCACGAGCACCGTGGCGTTCGGGAAGCGGGCGTCCACTTCGCCGACGAAAAACTGCACGGTCTTTTGCGCGAAGGCGTCGAGGCCGGCCTGGCTCGTGTCGCCGGTGAGCGCGGCGTAGTCCGCCGGGAAATCGTGGCCCAGGATGTCGCCGGGATAAATGATCAGGGAGACGCCGCCTGCCCGGGCTGCCATGTCGTCGAGGGCCGATTCGAACAGGGCGTAGTTGCTGTCGCTGCCGTAGGCCGCGTAGCCGGTCTGGCTCGAGGAGGCAAGGATGCCCTTCCAGGCCGAAACGTCCGAGGCCGCCAGGGCCGGCGCCAGGGACGGGTCGGCGAAAGGATCAAGGTGCACGTCGGAAAAAAGGAGAAACGTGGACGCGTTGCCGGCAAGCTCCATACGGCCTTCCCTCCCGGGCGCCGCCCGGACATGCGAGTACGTCGCCCACGTATCCGTGGCGCAGCCGTGGCGTGTCAAGGAAGAAGCGCGAAACGTCGTGGAGGCTAACGATAATAAGAATCTAGAGCGTGGCGTAGAATTCCGCCGGGGCAAGCTCCGTGGATTCGAACCAGCCGCGCTCGGACAGATGGCGGCGGATGTCCTGGCACAGCTCGCACTTGTTGACGTAGCCGGCGGGATTGGCCGTGAAATCCTCGAGAAGGGCGGCGTAGTCGTAGAGGCCGCGGATACCGGATTCGGCCAGGGTGGACAGGATCGGATACAGCTCGGGGTCCAGGGGAGCGCCGAGGTCCATGGCGCGAATGGCCAGGCCCGAACACAGCCCGGGCACGTAGTCGCCGTAGAGGTCCATGTGGAAATGGCTGGCGTCGGTGAGCTCGCCGCGGCAGTCGGCGGACGCGCCGGCCAGCACTTCCTCCACGGGCCGGCGGCCGAGCGCCGGCGCGAACAGGTCGAAAGCCCGCCCGCCCAGGTGGATCCAGGTGCGCTCGAGAATGCGCGCCGGATAGTCCGGGCCGAAATGGCGCAGGTATTCGGCGAAGGGATGGGTCGTTTCCGGGTCGAACGCGCGGAGGTCCTTGAGGAAATGCTCCTGCCAGGGAAAGACGTCCACGCCCGCGATCCGGGCCGCCTCGATGGTCCCCAGGGTCTTTTTGAGGGGCACGAAACCGTTGTGCATGGGGCTTATGGACACGAGCAGGCGGGCGAGCCCCATGCCGCGCAGTTCGGCAAGCAGCCCCACCGCCTCGTCCATGTCGTCGAACCACGAGCCGCTGGTTTCCACGTACTCGATGGGCATGCCCGTCTCGGCCGCCGCCGCCAGCACGCCGGCCAGGGAGAGCGGATCGACCAGCGGTTCGCCGCCGCCCACGTGCATGGCCGTCGCGCCGAGGGACAGGGCCTTGGCGAAAAGCGCCGCGGCCGTGGCCTGGTCGATATATTCCGGCGCGCGGGACGGCCCGCCGCGATACAGGCAATGCGGACAGGCGCTCTGGCACTGGTAGGTGGCGACAAGCCCGCCGGATTGCAGGCACGTGACGGCGAGGGTCATGGGCCGTCAGCCTCCGGCCAGGGAGGTCAGGGCGGAAAGCGCCGCCTCGGCGTGCCCCGCCGCCTTGGCCACCTTGGGCCAGGCCTGGCGCACGACGCCCTCGGGATCGATGAGGAACGTGGAGCGCACCGCGCCCATGGCCTCCTTGCCGTACATCTTCTTCATGCGCCAGGCCCCGTAGGCGTTGTGGGCGGCGAGTTCGGGGTCGGAGAGCAGCAAAACCGTCAGCGCGTGCGTGTCGATGAATTTGGCGTGGGTGGCCGGCTTGTCGCGGCTGACCCCGACCACGGCCGCGCCGAGCGCGGCGAAGCGCGGCAGGAACGTGGAAAATTCGACGGCCTCGGTGGTGCAGCCCGTGGTGAGGTCCTTGGGATAGAAATACAGCACCAGCCAGCGGCCCCTGAAATCGGCCAGGGAATGCTCCTTGCCGGCCGCGTCGGGCAGGCTGAAAGCCGGGGCCGGGTTCCCGGGCTTGGGCCAGGGTTCGTCGCTCATTGCTGCTCCATCCTGGCGGGCGGCAGTTCCGTCGCGGCCAGTTTCTTGTGGATCGAATCGATGTCTTCCACGGGGTAGCGTTGCCGCAAATAAAAATAGCGGTCCACCACCTTGAGCACATAATCCCGGGTTTCGTCAAAGGGGGGCACGCCGCCGGCCTTGGCCACGGCTCCGGGGCCGGCGTTGTAGGCGGCCAGGGCCATGACTTCGGTCTGGAAGCGGTCCAGCATGGATTTGAGGTAGCGCGTGCCGGCGGCGATGTTGCGCTCGGGGTCGAAGGGCTCGCTGAGGCCGAGGAGCTTTTGCGTGTCGGGCATGATCTGCATGAGCCCCTGCGCGCCCTTGGGCGAGACGGCGCAGGCGTTGAAGCGCGATTCCTGCTCGATCAGCGCGTAGACCAGGCGCGGGTCCAGGCCGTTCTTGCGGCTGTGTATGTTGACCAGACGCAGCAGCTTCTTGTCCTCGATAAGCGCCGGATAACGACAGGCCAGGGGGCGCGCGCCGCCGTCGAGACGCCGGCCGGCCTGACGCATGGCCGCGTCGCGCTTGGCCGCGGCGACGGGATCGGGCAGGCTGATGCCGTGGATTTCCGTGGCCGGCATGGGCGCGGTCGCCATCTTCGGCCCGGCGGCGAACCCCGGCGCGGACGCAAACAGGAAAAGGCCGGCCAACACGACCGGCGTCAATACGCGCATCGGACAAGGCTCCTTGGCGACATACCCCTGCCCCTACCCCCTTCGCCAGGGATTGACAAGAAAGGGGTCAACGGACCTGACGCCGCCAGCGGTCGATGGTGTCGTCGATGAAGCCCTTGTCGTTACACGGCTCGGCCCAGGCCGCGGAAAAACAGGCCGTATCGCTGCGCGGCCGCTCCTCCGCGGCGAGCTCGCGCAAATGGATGCGCATGGGCACGGGCACGCCCTCGCCCACCACCACGGCCTCCTGGGTGCGCAACGCCGGCAGGGCGGATAAAAGCCCCGCCGCGTTTTCCGGCATGGCCCGGCGCACGAACAACTGGTCCTGCTCGTTGCTCATGCGCAGCGACACGAGCGTGTTGACCTGGGACAGCACGGTCTCGGAAATCTCCGACGGGCGCTGGGTGACGAGCCCCAGGGACACGCCGTACTTGCGGCCCTCCTTGGCGATGCGCGCCAGCGCCCGGCGCGTGGGGCCAAACGCCGCCGACGCGTCGCGCGGCACGTAGCGGTGCGCCTCTTCGCACACCAGCAGCACCGGCCGCCCCCTGCCCCGCTCGGCCCACAAGGCGAAATCGAAAATGAGCCGGCACAGCACGGACACGACCACGTCCACGATCTCCGCCGGCACGCCGGCCAGGTTGAAGATGGTCAGCGGCCGCCCGTCCGCCGGCAGGCGCAGATAGCGCGCGAGGACCATACCCATGTTGTCTTCGATGGTGAGCTGGCCGAACATGAAGGAAAACCGGCGGTCGCGGCGCAGCGCGTCCAGGCGCGCCGTCAGGCGCAGGTAGGGGATGGCGCTCTCGGGCTTGTCCAGCCGGCCCATGCCGGTCTTGAGCAGCTCCGTCACCCGGGCCAGACGGTAGGGCGTGGGGGTGTCGATGGTCAGCCCGCCCTCGTCGCCGCCGGCCCCGCGCCAGTACTCGGCCTTGGCCGCCAGCACGCATTCCTTGAGGATGTTGGCCTCCACCTCGCGGTAGGGCTGGCCGCCGCTGCAAAAGACCTGCACCATCTCCTCGAAGTCGAGAAGCCAGTACGGCAGGACGAGGTTGTCCGGCGTCACCGACTCGGCCATGTCGCCGAAAGCCGCGGCATACTCGTCGTGGGGATCGAGCAGCACGATGTGGCCGTTGCCGTGCGCGGCGAGCACCGAGCGCAACAGCACGGCCACGGTGCAGGACTTGCCCGAGCCCGTGGTGCCGAGCACCGCGAAATGCTTGCCCAGGAAATCGTCCACCACCATGAAGGCCGGCACCTCGGGATCCTGGTGCAGGCTGCCGATGCGCACGCTGGACTTGTTCGGCTTGGCGTAGATGCGGGCCAGATCGCCCGTTGCGGCCAGTTGCGCCGCGCCGCCCAGGCAGGGGCTCACGGAGACGCCGCGTGTAAAAGCGAAGTCGTCACGCTCCGGTCCCAGGCTCTCGCCAAGCAGCGCAAGCCTGGCCAAATGGCGGTCGTTTTCCCCGGGACTGGCCGCCGGCGCGGGAATCGTCAGCGACTGCACCAGGCCGAACACCATGGAACGCGGCGACGGCAACACCACCATCTCGCCGACGCGCACCTCGCCGGCCACGGCGGCATCGAGGACCAGCGTCACTTCCGCCCCTTCGATGGCGGATACATAGCCGATGTGCTTGCGTTGCATCATGAGGAAGAATGCCTCCGGCGGCCGGGGGGGATGATCCCCCCCGGACCCCCTTGATGGGGGCGCGCGACGGGCCCCCGGTCATGGGATTCCAGGAAGATATACCACCTTCCTGCCTTTCACATGCGGCGCTTCGCCGCTGGCGCCCGTGGTCGCGGAAATGGGGCGGCCGTGCTGGCCGGCTTTGCGGCCTGCGGGGCCGCCCCATTTCCGCGACCACAGACCCCGACGCACCGCCCACCGACCGTCCTCCCACCCGCTTACCCATCCCCCGTCGAGGGGGTCCGGGGGGCATCATGCCCCCCGGCCGCCGGAGGCCTCTTCGCCTTTATCCCTTCCCCTCACCCTCGCCCTCGCCCGTCCCCATCTCCGCCGTGCAGCGCCGCCTCGATGGCGGCGGCGAGGTCGCGGCGCAGGATGGGTTTGAGGAGCAGGTCGCGGATGCCGATGGCCCGGGCGTTTTCCTTGCTCATGGTTTCGCTGAAGCCCGTGAGCATGAGCACGGGCAGGTCGGGCCGCGCGGCGAGGGCTCCCTTGGCCAGGTCCGCGCCGGTCAGTCCGGGCATGTTCTGGTCGGTGACGAGCAGGTCGAAGGCGGCGGGATCGGCGCGCAGCAGTTCCAGGGCGCGGCGGGAGTCCGTTTCCGCGTGCACGGCGTAGCCCAGGGATTCGATGAGTTCGCGGCCGATTTCGGCCAGCGCCTCCTCGTCGTCCACGAACAGCACGCGGCCGCGTCCCATGGACGGCGCGGCCTGCGTATCCGCCGCCGCCTCGTCGGCTTCGGCGGCCAGGGGCAGGTAGACGTCGAAGGTCGCGCCCGCGCCGGGCGTGCTTTTGACCTTGATGTCGCCGTTGTATTTGCGCACCACGCCGTGGGCTACGGAGAGCCCCATCCCCGTGCCTTCGCCGGGTTTTTTCGTGGTGAAGAAGGGGTCGAAGATGCGTTCCCGGATTTCGGGGGGGATGCCGGGTCCGGTGTCGCGCACCCAGAGATGCAGGCAATCGCCTGCAAGAGCGTTGCCGCGGACGGGGCATGCGCCTTGGGACGCTTCCTCGAGGCCGACCTCGAGCACGCCGCCGGTTTCGCGCATGGCGTGGGCGGCGTTGGAGCAGAGGTTCATGAGGATCTGCTGGATCTGGGAGGGTTCGGCCAGCACGGCGTCGCGGCCGGGGCGGATGTTCTCCTTGATGGCGATGGAATTGGGCACGGTGGCGCGGATGAGTTTGAGGGTTTCCTTGACCAGCGGCCCCACGCGCAGGCAGCTCGCGCCGGGTTCGCTCTGGCGGCTGAAGGAGAGGATTTGCAGCACGAGGTCGCGGGCGCGGCGGCAGGCGGACAGGATGTGCCCCACGCGCCGGGCCAGGCTGGAATCCGGCGCGGCGTCGCCTTCGATCATTTCGGCAAAGCCCATGATGATGCCGAGGATGTTGTTGAAATCGTGGGCGATGCCGCCGGCGAGCGTGCCGATGGCCTCCATCTTCTGGCTCTGGCGCAGGCGGTTTTCCAGGTTTTTGCGTTCGGTGATGTCGTGGGCCACGAAGACCGTGCCGATGGGCGCGTCGTCGGCCTGGGACAGCGGCGAAGCCGTGACGAGGAATTCACCGCGAAGCCTGGGGATGGACAGCTCCCTCGAGTGGTAGCGGCCGTCGGTCATGGCCAGGATTTCGCTCGAGCGTTCCCCTGGCCGTTCGGGCGCGTCGAAGAGGAAGGAGCATTCCCGGCCCACCACGTCCCTGGGCGGCAGGCCCAGGCGGTGGGCCATGGCGAGATTGAGGCGGCGCACCCGGCGGTCGCGGTCGATGACCACGACCATGTCCTGGACGGAATCGAACGTGCCTTCCCATTCGCGCTTGGCCGCGGCGATGAGCCCGGTGACGCGTTCGCGTTCCTCGATTTCGCGGGTGAGCTTGCGGTTTGCGCCGGCCAGGGCGGCGGTGCGCTCGGAGACGAGGGTTTCCAGGCGGTTTTTGAGCGCCGTGAAATCGCGCTCGGCGCGCCATTTGGCGCAAAGCGAGGTGGCGAACTGGCGGATTTCCTGGGGATGGAAGGGCTTTTGGATGTAGAGCAGCTTGTCCGCCGGCGGCACGCGGGCGGCGATGGCGTCGGCGTCGAGGTCGGTGAACGCCGTGATCACCACGATCTGCACCCAGGGGTCCATGGCCCGGATCTCCTCGGCGGCGACCAGGCCGCCGCGCCCGGGTGGCATGCGCACGTCGAGGAAGGCGGCGGCGTAGGGCCGGCGTTCGCGCAGGGC
>DQED01000426.1:6755-13221 GCA_003525525.1 Desulfovibrio sp. | reverse complement strand
CGCGCCGGCGCGCCCGGCGGCCAAGCCCGCTCCCGAAGCCGCCGCGCCGACCCTGCCCGAAAACAGGGAAACCGCCGACGCCGAGGCCGCCTTCGAGAAAGGCATCGAATTCGGCAAGCAGAACAAGTTCCAGAAGGCCGTGGAGAGCTTCGACAAGGCCATCAAGCTCAACCCCAACCGCGCCGACTACTTCGCCAGCCGGGGGCACGCCAACTACTACCTCAAGCAGTACAACAAGGCCATCGACGACTACACCAAGGCCATCGAGCGCAATCCCAATTTCGCCCTGGCCTACTCCATGCGGGGCTTAAGCCGCACCCGGACCGAGAAGTACCAGCTCGCCATCGAGGACTTCAACAAGGCCATCGGCTTCGGTCCCAAGGAAGCCGACTACTACAAGGGTCGCGGCTTCACCTACCTGCACCTCAAGCAGTACGGCCCCATGTGTCAGGACTACCAGAAGGCCTGCACGCTCGGCGACTGCGAGCTTCTCGACAGCGCCAAGAAGGAAAAGCTCTGCCAGTAAGGCAGCGCCTGCCCCATCCTGCGAAAAGCCCGGCTCCGGCCGGGCTTTTTTGTTGTCGCGAACGCGGGAGGCCGTCATGGCCCGGACACGGCGGGACACGCGCTCCCGCCGCGGGTACGACGTGAAACGCCGCCCACGGGAAAAGAAGCGCTCCGGACGCAGGGCATGCAGTCCGGACGCCTCGACGCACCGCCGCGAGGCCGCGCCCGGCGGCGCGGGAGGGAGGAAGGACGCGCGGCGTCGCCGACGCGGAAGAAATCAGCCGCCCTGGTAGAGTTCGAGGAGCCCCGGCGGCGGGTCGATGAGCACGAAGCCCGCCTCGAGGTCGATTTCCGGGACCAGGGCGTCCGCGGCGGGAAAGAGGATCTCGTTGCCGGCGGTGTCGCGGATGACCCACAGTTCCGCGCCCCCGGCGTCGCGCACGTCTTCGATGACGCCGAAGTCGGGATCGCCCGGCGCGGCCGCAGCCAGGCGCACGCGCAGGCCGAGCAGTTCGTGCAGGAAGACTTCGTCGGGATCGGGCGGGTCGAGCCTCGCGGCGGGCACGCACACGACGAGGCCGCGCAGGGCCTCGGCGGCATTGCGGTCCGGGACGCCGTCGAAGGCGACGAGAAAGCGTTCCTTGTGGACGCGTGCGGCGCGCACGGTGAAGTCGCGGCCGCGCGCCGGGGCCTGCGCTGGCGACAGGCGCACCACGGCGCCCCGCGCGAAATACGAGGGGGAGCCGGCATGACTGTCGATGCAGACTTCCCCCCGGATGCCGTGGGCACGGACGACATCGCCCACGATGATGTATTTTTCCTCGGGCATGCGGAACTGGGGTCAACGGCTTCCGGCCGGGGCTCCCGGCCGGGCTATTCGAGGATCTCCAGGACCGAACGCTTGCGGGCCTTGGTGGAGGCCGCGCCGAGGATGGTGCGCATGGCCCGGGCGGTCCGGCCTTGTTTGCCGATGACCTTTCCGAGGTCCTCCTTGGCCACCTTGAGTTCGATGACCGAGGTCTGCTCCCCCTCGATTTCCGAGACCTGCACCTGATCCGGGTTGTCCACCAGGGATTTGGCCATGTACTCGATCAAGTCCTTCAACATACGCACCTCCTCAGGCAACCGTAAGAGCAAGCGAAGGACTTCCGCCTCCGTTTCCGGATTGCCCCCGGGCCGTACCCGGGGACGAACGCGGCGACGTCGCGGCAACCGGCCCGGACCTCTCCTTCAAAGCGGTGAAAGCCGGTGGCGTTAGACGCCAGCCTTCTGCAGCAGGGCGCGCACGGTATCCGTAGGCTTGGCGCCGCGCTCAAGCCAGAACCGCACTTTTTCACTATCCACTTTTATTTCCGCCGGGTCAACCATGGGGTTGTAATGCCCGAGGAACTCCAGCGCCCGGCCGTCGCGGCGGGTGGCGGAGTCCATGGCGACGATGCGGTAAAACGGGCGCTTCTTGGAACCCATGCGGGTCAGACGCAGTTTCATGGCCATGACGTATCTCCCTTTATTGCGATGCGTGATCGTTGTTGTGGAAAGCGCGCGGACTTGCGCCTAGCGCTTTTTCCGTTTCTTCCGTTGATCCTTCTTCTTCTTGGCCGCGGCCTTGGCCGCGGCGCGGGCGGCCTTCACCGCCTCGGGGTCGGTCGGCATGCCGCCGCCCGGGGGCATCCCGTCCATGCCGCCCATGCCGCCCATGCCGGGAGGCATCTGCGGCATCCCGCCGGGCATGCCGCCCGGCATCTTCATGCCCGGGGGCATCTTGGGCATGGAGGGCATGCCCTTGCCGCCCATCATGCGCTGCATCATCTTTTGCATCTGCGTGAAATTCTTAAGCAGCTGCCCGACTTCCAGCACCGTCGTGCCCGAGCCCCTGGCGATGCGTTCCTTGCGGCTGACGTTGATGATCTTGGGCGTGGCGCGCTCGGCCTTGGTCATGGAATTGATGATGGCCTCGACCCGGGCCATCTCCTTTTCCGGCATCTGCACTTCGCCGAGCTGTTTTCTGATCTGCGACATGCCCGGGATCATCTTGAGCAGGCCCTCGATGGAGCCGAGCTTCTTGATGCGCCGCATCTGCGTGCGGAAGTCGTCCAGGGTGAACTGCGCCTTGCGCAGTTTCTTTTCCATGGCCGCCGCTTCCTCGGCGTCCACGTCGGTCTGCGCCTTCTCGATGAGCGTGAGGATGTCGCCCATGCCGAGGATGCGCGAGGCGGCCCGGTCGGGATGGAAAATTTCCAGGTCCGAGAGTTTCTCGCCCGTGCCCACGAGCTTGATGGCCTTGCCCGTGACCTGGCGCACGGAAAGCGCCGCGCCGCCCCGGGCGTCGCCGTCCATCTTGGTGAGCACCACGCCCGTGACGTCGAGGCGGTCGTTGAAGGCCGCGGCCACGGTCACGGCGTCCTGGCCGGTCATGGCGTCGGCGACGAAGAGGATCTCGCCCGGACGGGTCTTGTCCCTGATGGCGACGAGCTCGTTCATCAGGGTTTCGTCGATGTGCAGCCGGCCGGCGGTGTCGAGCAGCACCACGTCGTGGCCGGTGCGCCTGGCCTCTTCCAGGGCGTTTGCGCAGATGTCCACGGGATTCATGTCCGGCGTGGACGGGTAGGCCTCGATGTCGAGCTGGCTGGCGAGCTTGTGCAGCTGGTCGATGGCCGCCGGGCGGTAGACGTCGGCCGGGACGAGATAGGGCTTGCGCCGCAGTTCCCGCCGCAGCTTGAGCGCGAGCTTGGCGCAGGTGGTGGTCTTGCCCGAGCCTTGCAGGCCCACGACCATGATGACGGCGGGCGAAGCGGACAGGTCGAGTTCCTGGGCCTGGCCGCCGAGGAGTTCCACGAGTTCGTCGTGGACGATCTTGACCACCTGCTGGCCCGGGGTCAGGCTCTTGAGGACGTCCTGGCCCATGGCCCGTTCGCGGACGCGGTCGACGAAGTCCTTGACGACCTTGAAGTTGACGTCGGCCTCGAGCAGCGCCAGACGCACCTCGCGCAAGGCGGTCTGGACGTTCTCCTCGGTCAGGCGGGCATGGCCTCTGATCTTGCGGAAGACGTCTTCGAGTCTGTCGGTCAGGTTGTCGAACATGGTCCCGGGGTACCTCTGTAAAGGGCAAAGTTTGACTACTTAACCGCCAAACGGCAAGGCGTCAAGACACGACGTCCCGGCGCGCCGGAACGGGAAAAAAAGGCCCCGTCCGCAGGGACGGGGCCTTGACGTCGGTGGGGCGCCGGCAGACCGGGGTCTACCAGCTGTTGCGACGAGCGCCGCCGCCGTAGCCGCCGCCGGTGCGGGGCTGACGCTCCTGCGCCTCGTTGATGCGCAGGTCGCGGCCGCCGAAAGCCTTGCCGTTGAGGGCTTCCATGGCGGCGTCGGCGCCTTCGGTAGTCATCTCCACGAAGCCGAAGCCGCGGAGGCGGCCGGTCTCGCGGTCAACGATCAGGTTGACCGACTGCACGTCGCCGTAGGCGGAAAAAAGGTCGCGGATTTCGTCTTCGTTGGTGGAGAAAGGAAGGTTGCCGACATAGAGTTTCTTGGACATCTGCTAAAGCTCCAGACTGTTATTTGGCTAATTCTTCAGGGTCGCGGGAGCTTGGCAAACGCAAAGATCCTCGGAGACGGTGACAAAGATTTAGCCGGGTGTTGATGGGCGGGAGTTAATCCCCCGCCCTGCCCCTGTCAACAGTTATTTGGCGCACGTCTTATCGGCCGTTGGCCCGCCTGAAGCCCGCCTCGGACCGGTTGATCACGGCCTCGTCCACGCAAAACGCCAGCCTGAAATGGCCCGGCAGGCCGAATCCCCGTCCCGGCACGGCCAGCACCCGCTCCTCGGCCAGCCGCGAGACAAAGGCCACTTCGTCGGGATCGGGCGACTTGGGGAAAAAATAAAACGCGCCGCGCGGCATGAAGAATTCATATCCCGCGTTTTGCAGCACCCGGGCCATGGCCGCGCGCCGGCGTGCATAGATTTCCCGGTCCACACCCTGGCCCAGGGCGCGCAGCAACAGCGCCTGCCCCACGGCCGGCGCGTTGACGAAGCCCATGATGCGGTTGGCGAAGACCATGCCTGCGACGAGCTTTTCCCGGCCGGGCATGTCCGGTGAGACCACGACATAGCCCACGCGCTCGCCGGGCAGGGACAGGTTTTTCGAAAAGGAGCCGATGACCAGCGAATAGGGATAAAGCGGCAGCACCGAGGGCACGACCGCGCCGTCGTAGGCCAGGAAGCGGTACGGCTCGTCGGCAAGGAGGTAGATGGGGCGCTCCCGGCCGGCGCTCACGCGCGTGAGCATGGCCGCGAGCTCCTTGAGGGTTTCGACGGAATAGATCTGGCCCGTGGGGTTGTTGGGCGAATTGATCATGACGACCCTGGTGCGGTCGGTGATGGCCGCCTCCATGGCCGGGATGTCCAGGTCGAAGGTGTCGGGCTTCGTCGGCACGGGCGTCAGGATCGCGCCGTGGTTGGCGGCGTAGAAGGCGTATTCCACGAAATAGGGCGAGGGATAGAGGACCACGTCGCCGGGGGTGAGCACGGCGCGGAAAAAGACGTTGATGCCGCCGGCCGCGCCGCACGTGAGCAGCAGGTCGCCCGGGGCCACGGCCACGCCCTGCTCCTTGCTCAGGTGTCCGGCCAGGGCGGCGCGCACCTCGGGGTAGCCGGGGTTGGGCATGTAGCCCAGGGCGAAGGGCCTGTCCATCTGGCCGGACAGTTCGGCCAGGCACTCGCCGACCACGGGCGGCGGCGGCAGGTCGGGGTTGCCGAGGGAGAAGTCGCAGACCGCGTCTTCGCCGAATTGTTTTTTCAGTTCCAGGCCCTGTTCGAAAATCTTGCGAATCCAGGCCCCGCCCGACAGATACTGCTCCATTTGCTCGGTGACCAGCTTCACGGCCCGCCCTCCAGCGAAAAGTGTATCCGCGAACCATCGCACCAAACCCGAACTGTTGCAATATGGTAACGGGTTTGGCATGCGGCCCTGGAAGCCTGCCGGCAGGCTGGCGAAAAAAGGGTTCCCTCCCGGTCTGGATTGACGTATCTTAACTGCCTCGCGGCATCTCCCGCCGAAATTCCTGCAAACGAGTATCCCTATGACCGAGGCGAAAAAGCCTGAAATCCTGGCCCCTGCGGGGGATCCCTATTCCTTTCTGGCGGCCCTGGCCGCCGGAGCCGACGCCGTCTACTGCGGCCTCAAACATTTTTCCGCCCGCATGCTGGCCCGCAACTTCTCCATCTCGGAGCTTGCCGCCCTGGCCGAACTGGCCCGGGGCAGGGGCGTGCGCACCTACGTCGCCGTCAATACGCTTCTCAAACCCGACGAGGCCGACAAGGCCGGCCGGCTGGTCAAGCGCCTCGTGGCCGACGTCGGCCCGGAAGCGCTCATCGTCCAGGATCTCGGCGTGGCCGCGGTCGCCCGCCAGGCGGGGTACAAGGGTGAACTGCACCTCTCCACCCTGGCCAACGTCTCGAGCCCCACCGGCCTTGCCGTGCTGCCGGGGCTCTCCTTCGCCCGGGCGGTGCTGCCGCGCGAGCTGTCCGTGGACGAGATGCGCGAGATGGCCGAGGCCGCGCCCGAGGGTTTTAGCCTCGAAGCCTTCGTGCACGGGGCGTTGTGCTACAACGTCTCGGGCCGCTGCTACTGGAGCAGCTTCCTCGGCGGCAAATCCGGGCTGCGCGGCCGCTGCGTCCAGCCCTGCCGCCGCCTCTACGAGCACCGCGGCGTCAAGGGCCGCTACTTCTCCTGCCAGGACCTAAGCCTCGACGTGCTGACCAAGGCCCTGCTCACCATTCCGCAGATCACGGCCTGGAAGATCGAGGGCCGCAAGAAGGGGCCGCACTACGTCTACCATGCCGTGGCCGCCTACAAGCTCCTGCGCGACGCGCCGGACGACGCCTCGGCCAAGAAGATGGCCGCGAGCTTCCTGGAGCAGTCGCTCGGCCGGGCGACCACCAACTACAATTTCCTGCCCC
>DQED01000426.1:0-6734 GCA_003525525.1 Desulfovibrio sp. | reverse complement strand
TCGGGCATGCCCGCCGGCAAGCTGACGCGCGGCGCGAAACCCGGCCAGTGGAACCTTTCGGCCCGGGTGTCGCTGCTGCCCGGCGACCTCGTGCGCCTGGGCGTCGAGGACGAGCCCGGGCACCGCGTGATCAAGATCACGCGCGCCGTGCCCAAGGGCGGCCGCCTCACGCTCACCTTCGCCGACGGTCCGCGCCCGGAATCGGGCATGCCGGCCTTCCTCATCGACCGCCGCGAACGCGGGCTCATGGAAAAGATCGGGCCCCTGGAGTCGGCGCTGGCCAAGATTCCCGAGCGCGAGGCCAAGCCCGTGGAGTTTTCGCCCGTGCTGCCCAAGCCCCGCAAGGCCGGCCGGGTCGAGCCCCTTGCCATCAGCGTCTGGCGGCACCCGGACATGCGCAAGGAAAAGGGCACCTTCGGCGTCTGGGTCTCCACCAAGCGGGCGCACAACCTGCCGCTGCAACGCGCGGCCACGGTCTGGTGGTGGCTGCCGCCGGTCATCTGGCCCGACGAGGAAAGCGAATTCGTGAGCCTCGTCGCGGCCATCGTCTCGCGCGGGGGCAAGCGCTTCGTGCTCGGCGCGCCCTGGCAGACCGGGCTTTTCCCCAAGGGCGGCAAGGGCGTCGATTTCTGGGCCGGGCCGTTCTGCAACATCGCCAACCCGCTGGCCCTGGGCGAACTGGCGCGCCTGGGCTTTGCCGGCGCGTTCGTCACGCCCGAGCTTTCCGGCGAGGACCTGCTCGCGCTGCCGGCCCTTTCGCCGCTGCCCCTTGGCGTCGTGTACAAGGGCGCGTGGCCGCTCGGGCTTTCCCGCGTGCTCTCGGGCGAGGTCAAGACCTGCATGCCGGTGATCAGTCCCAAGGAAGAGGGACTGTGGGCGGTCAAGTACGACCGCACCTACTGGCTCTACGCCAACTGGGAAATGGACCTCTACAAGCACCGCGACGCCCTGGAGAAGGCGGGCTATCTCGTGTTCGCCGACCTGCGCGAGCCGATGCCCAAAGAGGTGACCAAGCGGGAGCGCACGAGCCATTTCAACTGGGAAGTCGGGCTGCTCTAGCGCCGCACCCTCCAGGAACGGACCGGCCTTCTCCGAAGGCAACCGCTTCGGTTCATGCGTTTTGTTGAAAATGGCGACGTCTTTTCCATGGGAAGCGAAGCTCACGCCGCCTCCCATGAAAAAGACGTCGCCATTTTTCGTGGAAACAGTAACAATGCGCCAGTAGTAGAACCGATAGCCGCAGCAACCTCTCGCCAAGGACAGGATATTCGCATGGCCCGGCCGCGCAAGCTCTACATCGCCATGGTGGGTTTGCCGGCCATGGGCAAGTCCACCATCGCCGCCAAGATCAAGGAAAACCTGGAAAAAGACGACATCAAGGTCGGCATCTTCAACAACGGGGACGTGCGCCGGCGCATGATCCCCGGCAACACCTCCCACCCCGGCTTCTACGACCCGTCCAACGCCCAGGCGGTGGCGCTTCGCGAACGCATCGCCGCCGTCAACTTCGCCGAGGCCAAGGCCTTCCTTTCCGCGGACGGCGACATCGCCATCCTGGATGCGACCAACGTCTCGCGCAAGCGCCGCGAGACCCTGCGCGAGCAGCTCCCCAACCACCCGGTGCTCTTCGTCGAGTGCATCAACGACGACCCGGAACTCCTCGCCCTGTCCGTGGCGCGCAAGACCCGGCTGCCGGAATTCGCCGACCTGAGCGAAGCCGAGGCCAAGGCCAGCTTCGTCACCCGCATCGGCTACTACCGCCACATCTACGAGCCGCCGCACGAAGTGCGCGACCTCGTGCGCCTGGATACGCTCAACAACCGCATCCTCGCCGAGCACGTCTCCGGCGACGTCCCCTACTACGGCCGCATCCGCGACCTGCTCATGTCCGACTGGATCAAGAACCTCTTTCTCGTGCGCCACGCCGAGAGCGAATACAACGTCAAGGACCGTGTGGGCGGCAACGCGAGCCTCACGGAGAAGGGGCGCAGGCAGGCCTGGGCGCTGTCGCGCCATTTCATCGGCACGCCGCTGCCCTACATCTTCACGAGCACCCTCACGCGCACCCTGGAAATGGCCGAGCCGCTCCTGGAGACGCGCAAGGGCACGACCATCCACCACGCCTTCCCGGAATTCGACGAGATCGCCGTGGGCGCCTGCGAGGGCATGTCCTATGCGGAGATCGAGCGCGACATGCCGGATCTTTTCGCGGCGCGCGCCCGCAACAAGTACAACTTCGTCTATCCCGGCGGCGAAGGCTACGCGACCATGGCCGGCCGGGTCTACCGGGGCATCAAGAAGGCGATCTACTTAAGCGGCAATTCCGAGCACATCATGATCATCGGCCACCAGGCGGTCAACCGCATGATCCTCTCGGATTTCCTCTTCCGCCGCGCCGAGGACGTGCCCTACATCTTCATCCCCCAGGACAAGTACTTCCACATCGTCTCGACGCAGACGAAAAAGCTCTTCGAGCTGCGCAAGTACTGAACCGCGGCGCGACGGACAACGGCCCGGGGACAAATTGTCCCTTGCAAACCCGCTGCCCCATGCTACCCTTTCCCAAACTCATGATTCATACCGCAACGAGGCGGGTATGATGACGCGGCTTCGCGTCGTCCGGAACAGGAGGTCGCTCGCGCAGCCGCATTATGCAACACCGATCCACAAGGAGGACCGGCATGGCTGACTGGGAAAAGAAGATCGACATCCGCAAGGTGTTCGTCCTGCAACCCACCCGCCCCACCACCTACTTCGGCGTGGGGGCCGTGGCCAAGGTCGGCGACATCCTGGCCGGACTCGCCGCCAAGGGCACGGACAAAGTGCTCGTGGTCACCGATGCCGTCGCCTACACGGCAAGCGGCGCCTGGAAGACCGTCAAGCCGGCGCTCGACGCCCACGTCGCCTGGAAACACTACGACAAGGTCCGCCCCAACCCCACCTACGCCAACTGCGAGGAAGCCGCGGCCATAGGCCTGGACTGCGGCGCGGGGGCCATCCTCGCCATCGGCGGCGGCAGCGCCATGGACACCGCCAAGACCGCCGCCGTGCTCATGAGACATCCCGGCAAGAAATCCGTGGACTTCTACGAGAAGGGCGAGCCCATCACCGGCGCGCTGCCGCTCGTGCTCATCAACACCTCCCACGGCACGGGCTCGGAATGCGACGCCTTCGCCGTGGCCCAGTCCGACGGCGAGGACAAGCCGGCCATCAACTCGCCGCACATCTACGCCACCTTCACCATCGAGGACCCGGCGCTGACGGCGACCATGCCGACCAAACAAACGATCTCCACCTCCATCGACGCCGTCAACCACGCCCTGGAGGCCGCCACCACCATCACCACCACGCCCTACTCCATCGGCCTGGCCCGCGACGCCATCCGCCTCGTCGCCACCTACCTGCCCACGGCCATCGTGGAGCCAGGCAACCTCACCGCCCGCTACTGGCTCATGTACGCCTCGGCCATCGCCGGCATCAGTTTCGACCTGGGGCTGCTCCACATCACCCACGCCATGGAGCACGCCATGAGCACCCTCAATGCCGCCGTCACCCACGGCGACGGCCTGGGCATCCTCATGCCGGCCATGGTCCAGGAAATCTATCCGGCCGTGCCGGAAGTCCTGGCCGATTTGTTCGCGCCCATCATACCCGGACTCAAGGGCGTCCCCGGCGAGGCGGAACATGTCGCACAGAAGCTGCGCCAATGGTGCCATGGCGTCGGACAGGCCACTTCCATGGCCGCCTACTACAGCGAGGCCGACATCCCGGCGCTGACCAAAACAGCCATGGCCTCGTCGCTGTCCAAGATGCTCTTTCCCCTGGCCCCCGTACCGGTCAGCGAAGAACTCGTTGCACGCATCTTCCGCAACTCCCTGTAAACGCTCCAGGCGTCCGGGGCCGCGCACGGTCCCGGACGCCATGAAAACAGCCATTTGGCGTCCCCCACCAATCTCCACGCGTATCCATTCGAATTTCCTCGTCCCCCATACGAAATGCTGGCAGCCATCTGGCGTTCCATGCTAGCATGTTGCATCATGAGAAACATCGCTCTCCAGATGCTTTGCGGCCTGCTGCTCGGTATTTTCCATACCGCGGCGCAGCGCGCCGCCGGAGCGTCGCCGCCGGATTCCGCCGTCCCGGCGTGCCAGGAGATCGTCTACGCGACCAACCCGCATTATCCGCCCTACGACTGGTCCGTCGGCGACGCGGCCTACGACGGGGCCACCATCGAGCTGCTCGAAATGGCCGCGCCCGAGGGCGTGCGCCTGAAGCCCGTGGTCCTGCCCTGGAAACGGGCCATGCTTCTCGCCGGCGAAGGCAGGATCGACCTGCTGGCGAGCCTGCGCATCACGCCGGAGCGGTCGCAATACCTGCGCTTCACCAGCCATCGCGCCTTTCCCAATCCCATCGTGGCGTTCGTCCGGGATGACCGGCGCTTTCCCTACGAGAAATGGGACGACCTCAAGGACAAGGTCGGCGGCGTGAGCCTCGGCGACACCTTCGGCGGCGGGTTCGACGCCTATCTGCGCGAGCATCTGCACGTCGAAGAAGCGCCGAGCATGGAGGAGAATTTCCGCAAGCTCGATTCCGGCAGGATCGACTACTTCATCACCAGCCTCTACGCCGGCCAGGCCTACCAGGCCACGCACCGCCCCGCGCATTCCGTCGTCGCCCTGTCGCCCCCCATTTCCGAGCAGGACATCCATTTCGGCTTCAGCCAGCGTTCCCCGTGCCTGCCGTTGCTCGACCGGCTGAGCGCCAGGCTCGAGGAGCTCGACGCCCAAGGTGTCCCGGAGCAGCTCCTGCGCAGGTATTCGCGGAAGTACGCGGAACACCACCCTTGCGACCACGAATAACCCGCGACGCGCGCCATGGACACACCCCCGCCGACCCCTCCCAGGACCAACAGCATCAGCCGCCGGCTGTTGCGGCAGGTCGTGCTCCTCAGCCTGTCGCTGGCCCTGGCCCTGGCCGCCATGCAGGCCGCGCTCTCCTATCGGGACGAACTCGATGCCGCCCGGCGGACCCTCGACCTGATCCGAACGACGCAGGTGCCGGGCATCAGCGAATCCCTGTGGGACTTCAACAACGAGACGCTCGCCGCCCAGCTCGACGGTATCCTCCACTACCGCCGGATCACCTACGCCGCCGTGTATACGGACGGACAACCCGCCCTCGAGGCGGGCACGAAAAAGGAAGGCAACACCGTCACGACGGAAATTCCCATCACCCATGCCGGGCCCATGGGCGAGCAACGCCTGGGAAGCCTCGTCGTGCAGGCGGACACATCGTTTCTCCTTGCGGACGCGGCCGTCAGGGCGTTTGGCAACTTCGCCGCCTCCGTCGCCATCGTGGCGCTCGTTTCCTTCGTGACCTTCCGTTTCTTCAAGCACATGATCGCAACGCCGCTTGCCGCCATCGACCAGTACTTCCGCGCCGTCGCGCCGGGCACGGACGCCCCGCCCCTGCGCGTCGAGAGAGCGGCGCGCTACGACGACGAGATCGACAACATCGTCGAATCCGTCAACCGCATGCTGCTTGCGCTCAAAAGCGCCTACGCGGACCTCGGCGGCAACAAGCGGCTGTTGCAGGAAATCCTCGACGCCGTTCCCCAAGCCATCTTCTGGAAGGACGCGGCGTCCGTCTACCGAGGCTGCAACGCCGCCTTCGCCCGGGATGCCGGCGTCGCCTCCCCGGAAGACATCGTCGGCAAGACCGACCGCGACCTGCCCTGGACGGCGGAGCAGACGGCGGGATTCGTGGCCGACGACCAGGCGGTCATGGCCTCCGGGCGGCCCAAGACGCGCATCGTGGAACAGCTGCGCAGGCCCGATGGCGAACAGATATGGCTCGAAACGGCGAAACTGCCCATGAAGGATGTTTCCGGCCGGGTCAGCGGCGTGCTCGGCGTCTACTCGGACATCACCGAACGCCTGGAGGCCGAGCACAGCCTGCGCGAGGCCAAAAGCCAGGCCGAGGCGGCCAGCCGGTCCAAATCCGCGTTCCTGGCCAACATGAGCCACGAGATACGCACGCCGCTTTCCGGCATGCTCGGCATGCTGCGCCTGCTCGAAACCACGCCGCTGACGCCGGAACAGGAGGAATACGTCGCCGCGACCGTCAAATCGACCAATCGCCTCACGCGCCTGCTTTCGGACATCCTCGACATCTCCAGGGTGGAAGCGGGCAAGATGCGCATCATGGAAGGGGTGTTCGCCGTCGCGGACCTGCGCACGGCCATTCTCGAACTCTTCGACCCCAAGGCCGCGGAGAAGCGCCTTGCCCTGACCTTCGCCATCGACCCCGCCCTGCCGGAAAAATGCCTCGGCGACGAGGCCCGCATCCTCCAGATCCTGGTCAACCTCGTCGGCAACGCCATCAAGTTCACGGAAACCGGCGGCGTGGCCGTCGAGGTCTCCCTCGCCTACCGCAACAACGAGCGGGATTTCCGGGCACTTTTTCGCGTCAGCGACACGGGCATCGGCCTTTCCGACGCGGAAATCGCGGAGATCTTCGCCCCCTTTTCCCAGGTCGAGAACTCGTTCACCCGCCGCTTCCAGGGCGCGGGGCTCGGCCTTTCCATCGTGCACAAGCTCGCCCAGCTCATGCACGGCGAAATCGCCATCGACAATTCCCCGGGCGCGGGGACGACGTTCTACGTCTCCCTGCCCTTGCGCCTCCCCGAGGCCGAACCGGAGGCCGGGGCGCACGCCGCAACACCTGCCGCAACG
>DQED01000141.1:428-6467 GCA_003525525.1 Desulfovibrio sp. | reverse complement strand
ATGCGCGACATCGGGGCCACGCCCGCGCCCATCAACAGCTTCCTCGTCATCCAGGGCATGGAGACGCTGCCGCTTCGGGCCAAGGCGCACTGCGAAAACGCGCAGAAGGTGGCGGAATTTCTGGAAGCGCACCCCAAGGTGGCCTGGGTCAACTACGCGGGCCTGCCGAGCCACAAGGACCATGCCCGGGCGAAACAGTTCTTCCCCATCGGCCCCGGCGCAGTGTTCGGCTTCGGGCTCACGGGCGGCATCGAGGCGGGAAAGGCGTTCATCAAGTCGGTCAAGCTGTGTTCGCATCTGGCCAACATCCTGGACGCCAAGACCCTGGTGATCCACCCGGCGTCCACGACGCATTCGCAGCTGACGCCCGAGGAACTGGCGCGGGCCGGCGTGCCGTCCGACATGGTGCGCATCTCGGTCGGCATCGAGGACGTGGAAGACATCATCGCGGATTTGCGGCAGGCGCTTGAGCAGGCGTAGGCGCGCGGCGCGAGACTGCGGGGGAGCGGCCGAAAGGCCCCTTCCCCGCTACGGCCCGTCCTGGGAACGTTCCGAGGGCCGCATGTCGGGGCTGGTGTAGAAAAACTCGATGCGGCGGTTGCGGGACTTGTTCTCGGCCGAGGTCGGCGGCACCAGCGGCTGGCTGTCGGCCAGGCCCACGGCGCGCAGGCGCGTGGTCGGGATGCCCGCCTTCTCGGCGAGGTAGCGCGTGGCCGCGGCGGCGCGGGCCGCGGAAAGCTCCCACTTCGACGGGTACGGCCCGCCCTTTTCCTCGTCGTCGGCATGGCCGCGCACGGTCAGGTTGATCTTGAAATCGCGCAGGATCTTGGCCACGCCGTCGAGCATCTTGAGCGCCGAGGGCGTCAGCTCCGCCGAGCCCGGCCTGAACATCACCGAGTTGTTGACCTGCATCATCACGCCCGAGGAGTCGTTGCTCACGCCCGAATTGCTCTTGACCGACAGGTCCGAGGTGATGAGCTCCTTGACCAGAAGCGCGATCTCGTACTTGAGCTTGTTTTCCTGGGACAGCTTGAATTCCGGGCTGCCCTTGACCGCGTCCGGGCTGATGAAGGTGGGCACCTTTTCGAGGTTTTGCACCTTCTCCTTGCTCGGCACGTTCTTGTCCTGGAAGACCAGGGAGAGTTCCTGCTTCTTTTGCGGCTTGAGCGACACGACCAGCCACAGGAGCAGGAAAAAGGCCATGAGCGCCGTGACGAAGTCGGCGTAGGCCACCTTCCACGAGCCGCCGTGGTGCCCGCCGTGCCCCTCGTCGGATTCGCGGTAGATGACGACGGTCTTGCCGTGGTCGCTATTTTTTGCCACGCAGCGCCCCTTCCATGTCCTCCATGCTCGGCCGCACGTCGTCGGGAATGGCCCGGCGGCCCATTTCCACGGACAGCATCGGGGAAAACCCGGAGTTGAACGCGCCGAGCACCTCCTTGGCCACGTGCAGCATGTGCTGCTGGGCCTTGGCCTGGTACTCCAGATTGGTGGCCATGGGGCCGACGAAGCCGTAGCACATGAGGATGCCGAGGAACGTGCCGACCAGGGCCGCGCCGATGCTGTGGCCGAGCACCTCGGGCGGCTCGTTGATCTTGCCCATGGTGAGGACGATGCCGAGCACCGCGGCCACGATGCCGAGCCCCGGCAGCGAATCCGCCACCTTGGTCACGGCCGTGGGCGCGATCATGGCGTGGTGGTGCATGGTGGCGATGTCCGTGCGCATGAGGTCGTCGTAGCGGTGGGCGTCGATGCCTTCCGAAAGCAGGCACTTGATGTTGTCGCAGATGAAATAGGCGAGCTGCTTGTTCCTGGCGATGTTGGGGTAGCGGTTGATGGTCGAGGACTGCTCGGGCTTGGCCACATGGGGCTCGAGCGCCACGATGCCGTCGCGGCGGGCGATGTTGAGCAGCTCGAACAGCAGGGTCAGCAGGTCCTGGTAGTCGGCAGCCGAGGCTTCCTTGCCCGTGAACACGTGCATGATGTGCTTGAAGGTGCCGATGATCACGGACTTGGGCGCGGAGATGAAAAACGAGCCCAGGGCCGCGCCGCCGATGATGAGCAGCTCGATGGGCTGGATGAGCACGCCCATGTGGCCGCCTTCCAGGAGAAAGCCGCCGATGACGCAGCCAAGGACCACCACGATGCCGATGATGACGAACATGACCCACCATGCGGGCGCACGCGCAGGCCGCCCCGGATAACCGGAAGGAGGCGCAAGCCCCCGTTCCGGGCGATGTCAGGAAAACGCGCCGCCGACGCGCACGGCTCCCTGTAAAAAAAACCGGCCCCCCGGGCAAGAGGCGCTGCCGACTTTCCTGGGACTGCCCGGGCATGCCGACTTGCGCCACAAGCGGACCATCCCCGTAATCCTGTGCCGGCAATCCTTGCGCAAAGGGATCTCTCCTCGAAGACGCGTCGCCATGCCATAGGTGCCGCACATCATTGCAACCATGCCTATGACGCAGGAAATTCTTCCCTCGTCGAGGAGGGTCCGGGAGGGGATCATCCCCTCCCGGCCGCCGGAGGCATCCCTCCGACCTTGCTTTGCAACATCCTTACCCTACTTCGCGCCGCAGCACTTCTTGTATTTCTTGCCGCTGCCGCAGGGGCAGGGATCGTTGCGGCCCACCTTGGGCTCGGCGCGGCGCTTGGGCTCTTTCTTGTGCTCTTCCTCGGCGGAACCGCCGGAGTACTGCATGTTGGCCGTCTCGTCCTTGTGCTGGAACTCCTGCTCGCGGACCTCGCTTCTTATCTGCACGCGGGACAGGGCGCGGATGGCGGCGTCGCGCATGCTGTAGATGAGCTGCTGGAAGAGTTCGAAGCCCTCGCGCTTGTATTCCTGTTTGGGGTCCTTCTGGCCGTAGCCGCGCAGGCCGATGCCGTCGCGCAGGTGGTCCATGGAGAGCAGGTGCTCCTTCCAGTGGCGGTCCAGGGTGTCGAGCAGGAAATAGCGGGCGATCTCGCGGTAATGGTCGCCGGCCACCTCGGACAGGGTGCGCTGGCGGGAGAGCACGGCGTCGCGCACGGTTTCCTTGACGGCGACGCCCGCCCCGGCGAGTTCCATCTTGATATCGAAGAGGTCTTCGAGCTGGGCGGCGGCGATCTCCAGGCTCTCGGCGTCCGGTTCGCCCTTGGCCGCTTCCAGGGGGGCGAAAATCTCGTCGACGATCTCCTCCACGTACTCCGTGACGAAGGACTCGGGTTCGGTCGTCTCCATGAGCTCGCGGCGGCGCGAGTAGATGACCTCGCGCTGCTGGTTCATGACGTTGTCGTATTCGAGCAGCTGCTTGCGGATCTCGAAGTTGTGGGCCTCGACCCGCTTCTGGGCGTTCTCGATGGCCCGGGAGACCATGCGGTTCTCGATGGGCTCGCCGTCCTCCATGCCGAGCTTGTCCATGAGCCCCTTGAGGCGGTCGGAGCCGAAAAGGCGCATGAGGTCGTCGTCGAGGGCAAGGTAGAAGCGCGAGGAACCCGGATCGCCCTGGCGGCCGGAACGGCCGCGCAACTGGTTGTCGATGCGCCGGGACTCGTGACGTTCGGTGCCGAGGATGTGCAGGCCGCCGAGGTCGGTCACGCCCTCGCCGAGCACGATGTCCGTGCCGCGGCCGGCCATGTTGGTGGCGATGGTCACGCGGCCGGCGTGGCCGGCCAGGGCCACGATCTCGGCTTCCTTCTCGTGGTTTTTCGCATTGAGGACGTCATGGGGCACGCCGGATTTTTGCAGCATGCCGGAAAGCAGCTCGGATTTCTCGATGGACACGGTGCCGACGAGCACGGGCTGGCCGCGCTTGTGCAGTTCCTTGACGTCCTTGGCGATGGCTTCGAACTTCTCCCGCTGCGTCTTGTAGACGAGGTCCGGGAAGTCCTTGCGGATCATGGGCCGGTGCGTGGGGATGGAGATGACTTCCAGGTCGTAGATCTCGCGGAACTCCACGGCCTCGGTGTCGGCGGTGCCGGTCATGCCCGCGAGTTTTTTGTACATGCGGAAATAGTTCTGGAAGGTGATGGTGGCGAGCGTCTGGTTCTCGGCCTCCACCTGCACGTGCTCCTTGGCCTCGAGCGCCTGGTGCAGGCCGTCGGAGTAGCGGCGGCCGGGCATGAGGCGGCCGGTGAACTCGTCCACGATGATGACCTGGTCGTCCTTCACCACATAGTCCACGTCGCGCTGGAAGATGTGGTGCGCCTTGAGCGCCTGGAGCACATGGTGCTGGAAGGTGATGTTGGCGGCGTCGTAGAGGTTGTCGATCTTGAGCACCTGCTCCATGCGGGCCACGCCGTCCTCCGTGAGCAGGACCGTGCGCGCCTTCTCGTCCACGGTGAAGTCCGTCTCCCTGCGCAGCATGGGAATAAACGCGTCGATGCGGGCGTAGAGCGAGGAGGAATCCTCGGCCTGGCCGGAGATGATCAGCGGCGTGCGCGCCTCGTCGATGAGGATGGAGTCCACTTCGTCGACGATGGCGAAGTTGAGTTCGCGCTGGACCAGCTGCTCCTTGTAGAACTTCATGTTGTCGCGCAGGTAGTCGAAGCCGAATTCGTTGTTGGTGCCGTAGACGATGTCCGAGGCGTAGGCGGCCTGGCGTTCGGCGTCGTCGAGGCCGTGCACGATGACCCCGACGGAAAGTCCCAGGAACGTGTAGAGCTTGCCCATCCAGGCCGCGTCGCGCTTGGCCAGGTAGTCGTTGACGGTAATCAGGTGCACGCCCTTGCCGGAAATGGCGTTGAGGACAACGGGCAGGGTGGCGACCAGCGTCTTGCCTTCACCGGTCTTCATCTCGGCGATCTTGCCGCGGTGCAGCGTCACGCCGCCGATGAGCTGCACGTCGAAGTGGCGCATGCCGAGCGCGCGCACGGAGCCTTCGCGCACGAGCGCAAAGACCTCGGGCAGGATGTCGTCGAGGCTGCGGCCGCCCGCGACCTCTTCGCGCAATTCGGCCACGCGGGCGCGCATGGCCTCGTCGGAAAGGGCCTGCACCTGCGGTTCGAAGGCGTTGATGGCCGCGACGAGGGGCCGCAGGCTCTTGAGGTAGCGTTCGTTTCGCGACCCGACGATCTTTCGGGCAATGGCCTTGAGCATGAATGGACTCCTTTATGTGGTGGAAGGCGGCGCGAGACGATCGGGTCCCGGATTTCCCGGGACGGCCCGCCCTCCCTGGATGCGGCGGGGCGTCAGCCGAGCAGTTCCAGCCAGTGCCCGACCCGGATGTCGTCCGGGGCGGCGGCGCGCAACTGGGTGACGCAGCCCGAACAGCCCGTGACGATCTGGTCGCCCGGACGGGGAGCGTAGATGGCCAGGGCATGCCCGGCCACGGCCTCGGACAGTTCCGGCGAGGTGAGCTTGGTCAGCCCGCCGAAACCGCAGCAAGGGGTTTCGTTTTCGTTGAAAACAAGGCGCGGCCCCATGGCCCGGCGCAGGAAATCGAGGTCCTGGTTGCCGCCCGCGCCGTGGCAGGGGCGGTGGTAGCGCACGGCCGGGGGCGCGGCCTGGCCGATCTCGAAAGTGGTGTCGCCCAGCAGTTCGGCCAGGGAGACGAGGTTTTCGCGCCAAAGGGGCAGTTCGTCCATGGAAAGGCCAAGGTCCTTGCGGGCGTAGGCGCGCAGGCCGCAGCGGCAGGTGGCGCAGAAAACGACCATGAGCGGCCGCCCGGCCGAGCGCCAGGCCTCGATGTTGTGCTGTTGCATGGCGGCCTGCGCCGCGGGCGCGCCGGCGTGCCCGAGGGTGCAGCCGCAGCAGGTGAAGCCCGGGTCGGGCAGGACTTCGACGCCGAGGCCGGCAAGCACGCGCCTGGCAGCCTCCTTCCAGCGCGGATTGGCGTGTTCGGCCACGCAGCCGGCAAAAAGAACGGCCTTCTTGCCTTCGTGCCGCCGGTCCCAGGTTTCCGGGAAAAGCCACGGCTCGGGCGCGCGGCCGGAGCCCATGGCCTCGATGGCGGCCTTGGCGCGGCTTATGGCCTCGACCGGGATATTGCCGGGAAGCAGTTTCGTCAGCGACCGGGCAAGCGGCCACATGAGCCCCGCCCGCTCGACCCACAGCTTCCA
>DQED01000141.1:0-417 GCA_003525525.1 Desulfovibrio sp. | reverse complement strand
TCCGGGCCGCAAAGCCCCAGCGGGCAGGCGTTTTCGCACTTGCCGCAGGAAAGGCACACCGTGGCCAGGAGGTCCGCGGCCTTGCGCGAAAGGTCCGCCCTGCCCTCGGCCACGGCCCGGGCCAGAAAGAATTTCGCGCGCGGGGAAAGCTCCTCGCGCCCGGTCGCGGCAAAAAGCGGGCACACGGACAGGCAGCGGCCGCAGAGGATGCATTCCGGACGGCGGCCCTGGCCGTGGAGGCAATGGACGGGGGAAAGTTCCGTGGGCACGGTCAATACGCCTTTTGCGGGTTCATGATGCCGGCCGGGTCGAACACGGCCTTGAGGTGGCGCAGGAGGTCGCGCTCCTCGGGGGAAAGCTGGCGGTCGAGGAAGGGCAGTTTGGACAGGCCCACGCCGTGTTCGCCGGAAAGCGTGC
>DQED01000232.1 GCA_003525525.1 Desulfovibrio sp. | reverse complement strand
CAGCCGGCGGCGGCTACAGCGTACGCCGCGTCGTGGACAAGTCCGCCGTGCGCATGGCCGTCAATCCGGGCGCGCGCCACCCCGACGACCTCGGCCACCTGGGCCGCAGCGCCCGCGCGGACGCCGAAAGCGGCTTCACCAAGCGCGAGGAGGAACTCCTGCTCGCCGCGGCCGGCGCGGAAAACATCCTGGCCGAAAGCGCGCGCGTCGAAGCGGCAAAGGCCGAAGCCGCGGCCACGCGCAAGGTCCTGCCCTCCACGCTCCAGCACCGCGCCGGGAGCTTGAGCGCCCAGTACGAATCCAACTCCGAGATTGACTACATCGGTTACGACAGCCGGGGCGGCACCTCCTACGGCCAGTACCAGATCGCCTCCAAAACCGGCACCATGGACTATTTCATCAAGTTCCTCGAGGACAAGGCCCCGGACATGGCCAGCCGCCTCAAGGCCGCGGGCTCCGCCGACACCGGCGGCAGGAGCGGGCGCATGCCCGCGGTCTGGAAACAGATCGCCGCCGCGGACCCCAAGCGCTTCGAGGCCTTGCAGCACGAATTCATCCGCTCCAACAACTACGCGCCCGCCGCCAAAAGCATCGTGCTCACCACGGGCGTGGACGTGACCAAACGCTCCTACGCCTTGCGCGAAGTGCTGTGGAGCACGGCCGTGCAGCACGGCCCCTACGGCGCGGAACGCATCTTTTCCCAGGCCATCGACAAGGCGGAGAACTTCGCCAGCCGCCAGGATTTTGACAGGGCGGTCATCGAGGAAGTCTACCGCCTGCGCGGCCAGAAATTCTTCCGCCACAACAAACGCGTGCGCGAAGCGGTCCAGTCGCGCTTTCGCGACGAGAAGACCACCGCCATCGCCCTGCTCGACGGCGCTCCCGCGTAGGCGCGGGAGGGGAAGCGCGGAGAGAAGCGAGGAGAGAGAAGAAGGAAGATGCCTCCGGCGGCCAGGAGGGGGTGACCCCCTCCTGGACCTCCCCGACGGGGGCGGTTGGGAACGGATGGGAGCGCGGTCGCTGGCGGGAATGCGTCGGCGAGGCCGGAATTTTATTTTTGAAAGCCTATTAAAACAAAAGATGTGAAACGAAGTTTCTAAAAATGCGGCGCTTCGCCGCTGGCGCCCGTGTTCGCGGAATTTGCCCGGGCAAATTCCGCGAACACAGACCCCGACGCACCGCGCACCGACCGTCCTCCCTCCCGCTTCCCACTTCCCGTCCAGGGGGTCCGGGGGGGATGATCCCCCCCGGCCGCCGGAGGCCTCTTTCTCTTCCGCTTTCCCTGCCGCCTCTTTTCCGACATCCTCTGTTCCCGCCTTTGCTCCGTAACCGCTTTTCATGTAGGGGGGAGGCATGAACAGGAGAGGAGCCCCGTGACGGAGCACGCCTGTAACGCCCCTGCGCGTCCGAACGACCGCGTCGCTGCGCTGATGCGCTGTTTCGCCTTGTCGCGTCTGGTGACGGAGTCGCTGGAGCTTTCCGAGGTGCTGGAGCGCATCATGACCACCTCGCGCCAGGCCCTTTGCGCCGAGGCGGCGAGCCTGTTGCTGGTGGACGAGGCTCCGGGGCCGGGCCAGGGCGAGCTCGTGTTCACCGTGGCCCAGGGGCCGGCCTGCGGCGACCTGCGCACGGGGTTCCGGCTCGCGCCGGGCGAGGGCGTGGCCGGGTGGGTGGCGCAGAAGGCCCAGCCCGTGCTGCTTGTCGACGTGTATGCCGATCCGCGCTTCAATCCCGAGGTGGACCGGCTTACGGGCTATCGCACGCGGACCATGGCCTGCGTGCCGCTGCTGTATCGCGGGCGGGTCATCGGCGTGGCGCAGTGCATCAACAAGGAAGACGGCGGCGTGTTTACCGCCGACGATGTCGAGATATTTTCGCTTTTGGCCGCGCAGGCCGCCGTGGCCATCGTCAATGCGCGGCTGCACGGCGAGGCGCTCGCCAAGCAGCGCATGGACTTTGACATGGAGCTTGCGGCCGGGGTGCAGCAGAGCCTGTTGCCGCGCGGCGTGCCGCCCGTGCCCGGGTTCGAGGTGGCCGGGCTGACGCTGCCCTGCGACGCCACGGGCGGGGATTACTACGATTTTCTGCGCACAGGCGGCACACCGCAGGGCGGGGAGACGCTGCTTGCGGCCGTGGGCGACGTGACCGGGCACGGCATCCAGGCGGCGCTGCTCATGACCACGGTACGGGCTTTTTTGCGCGCGAGGCTGCTTGCCCCGGGCGAACCGGCGGCCATCGTCGACGACGTCAACCGGCTCTTGGCCGAGGACATGGGCGACAGCGGCAGGTTCATGACTCTCTTTCTGCTGGAATGCGACGGCGCGCGGCGCACGGTGCGCTATGTCCGGGCCGGACACGATCCGGCCCTGCTGTACGATCCGGCGGCGGGCACGTTTACGGAGTTGTCCGGCCGGGGGATTCCCCTTGGGATCGACGCCGGCTGGCGTTATGAAGCCCATGTGCTGGCGCGGTTGCCCGGCGGAGCGATCCTGGCGCTCGGCACCGACGGCATCTGGGAAGCCCGCGGGCCGGACGGCGGGATGTACGGCAAGGAGCGGCTCAAAAGCGCCATTCGCGCCGCCGCGTCTTGCGACGCCGCCGGCATCGTCCGGGCTGTCCTGGACGATCTCGAGACATTTCTGGCCGGCGAGGCGCGTCATGACGACGTGACCCTCGTTGTGGTCAAAGCGTCGGCGCTGGTCGGCGAAAAGGAGGATGCATGACGTACGGGAAGATGCTGGCTCTGGCCCTGGCGCTCGGCCTGGCCCTTGGCGGTTGCAGCAAGGAGGATCCACTGTCCTTTGAGAAGGTCGATCACAACAAGGACGGCAAGGTCATTTTCGAGGAACTTATCCTGGTCTTTCCGGACCTGACGGTGGAGGAGTTCCTGGCCGCCGACGCAGACCACAACGAATCCCTGGACGCCAGGGAGTACCAGCGGCTGCGCGATGCCCGGGCCGCCGGCAAGAAGCTCGACGCCAGTTCCGCGCCGCCCGCGTCCGCCGCCCCG
>DQED01000106.1 GCA_003525525.1 Desulfovibrio sp. | reverse complement strand
GGCCGTCCACGGCGGCGAGCAGTTCGCGCCGCGGCAGGCCGACGGCGTCGGAAACGGCTTCCAGGCAGCGGGCGGCAAGCAGGCGCGAGCCCGTGCCGGAGATGTGCACGCCGTCCTCGGCGCGCAGCTTCACCACGTTGCCGTCGGCCGTGCGGGCCACGGGCGCATACGCGCCGGAGGCGTCGGCCAGGGTGTGCTCGACGTCGATGTAGGACGCGTCTGGCAGCGAACGCGCGGTCTTTTCGATCACGCCGTTGACGTGGAGCATGAGCGCGTTGAAGGCCGGATCGCCCATGACGGGCACGCCGATGTAGGCCACGGCGGCCTGCGGGTTTTCGGCCCGGACGATGGCGTGGAGCCTGGCCAGACGCGCGGCGTAGGCGGCGTCCCAGGCCTTGGTGCCGAAAGCGGCCTGCCCGCCGCCAAGGGCCGGCAGGGGCTTGTCGTCGTTGGCCCCGACCATGATGAGCACGAGATCGGGATGATGCGCCTTGACCTGTGCGGCGAGCTGCTCGTCCCAGTTGAAGAAGGCCGGATTGGCCAGTCCGCTGGAGACCTTGCCCAGGTGGGCGAAGCGCACGCCGGGGCGGCCGGCGAACACGGCGTCGAACTGCTTGCCGAGGCCGATGGACAGGGAGTCGCCCACGAGCAGGACGGACCGGGGCTTGGCCGGACTCGCCGGACCCGACACGGTCGCGCCGGCCACGGGCAGGCCCGGGGGCAGGATCAGGGACGCCATCAATACGGCCAGGAGGAGGGCCTGACACGGGTTTCGCATGCAACACCTCGACGCCCTGCCGGCGCGCGCGTCCGGCGACCCCCATCGCCTGCGCAGCGCCCCGGACGGAGCATGATAATGTAAGAAACGCGACCCGGGATGAGAAAGAAATGCAAACAACCGGCGTCCCTGTCGCCGCGCCAAACAAGCGCTCCGGCCTCCTACAGCGATTCGTTTCCCCAACGATTCGAGGCGCTTGCTAATAGGCGCAGCCGCCATGGCTGCTTTCCCATCCTGGTCTTGCACCATACCAGAACCGGAATTCGCTTACAAGAAAAATACCAGAATCGCCGAAAAGGCGGAAAAGAAAGGAAAAAAACTAGAACTGGAAATAAATGAACGGCAGCACGCCGTCGGGGCCGAGCTTCAGGATGCAGGCAGCAACCAGCCCCAGGGCCGCGCCCTGAAGCGGAAAAGGCAGCCATTCGAAGCCCTTGCGGAAGGCGTCCTTGCCCGTGAAGTTGGCAAGCTGCATGGCCACGACCAGGACCACCAGGATCAGGCAGGCCGGACGAAATCCGGCCCCGGACGGATCCAGGGCCGCTATGCGCGACAGCACGTCCACGGCCTTGCCCGCGTCCTCGGCCCCGAAAAAGACCCAGGCCACGCAGACGTAGCTGAAGGTCGTCAGCCAGCACGCGCCCGACCACACGGCCGCGCCGAACCCGCCTGCGGCCGGAACCAGCCCCTTGGCCGCGCGGGCCGCGGCCCGCGCGGCGCGAAATTCCACCACCAGATGGTTGGCCACGAGGCCGAAACCGTGGATGAAGCCCCAGATCAGGAAATTGTAGGCCGCGCCGTGCCACAGCCCGCCGAGCGCCATGGTCGTCACCAGGTTCAAGTACTTGCGCACCCTGCCCTTCCGGTTGCCGCCAAGGGAAATGTACAGGTAGTCGCGCAGCCAGAGGGAAAAGGTGATGTGCCAGCGCCGCCAGAAATCGCGCAGCGAGCGCGACGAATACGGCAAGTTGAAGTTGTCCGGCACGTCGAAGCCCATGAGCAGCGCCACACCCTGGGCCAGGTCGGAATAGCCCGAAAAATCGCAGTAGATCTGCGCCGCGTAGGACAGCACGCCCACAAGCACCGCGGCCGAGGAAAACCCCTCTGGCGCGCCGAAGGTGGTGCGCACGATGTGCTCGGACAAGTAGCTCGAAATGATGATCTTTTTGAGCAGGCCGCGCGTGAGCAGGTAGAACGCCCGGGTGAAATCCACGCGCTCGACGCGCGCCTTCTTGAGCTGCGGCAGGAAATTGCCGGCCCGCAGGATGGGGCCGGACAGGATCGTCGGGAAAAAGGCTATGAAACAAAAGACTTCGACAAGGCTGCGCTCGACCTTCGCCGGATCGCGGTAGACGTCGATGGCGTAGCTCATGCCCTGGAACGTGAAAAAGGAGATGCCGATGGGCATGATCACATCGAGCAGCGGCACCGGGTTCCCCGCCGAGAACAAGCGGAACACCCAGTCGGCCGAGATATAAAGCATCTCGTAATACTTGAAGAAAACGAGCATGCCCAGGGAGAAGGCCGCATAGAGGATCAGGCAGAAGCGCCGGAACCGGATGTCGGAAGTCTCGGCGAAGACCACCGCGAAAAACCAGGTCAGAAAACTGAAGACCAAAAGGATCAACAGAAATTTGGCATTGAACGAGGCGTAAAAGACATAGGAGGCCACCAGCAAAAACAGGCGGTACGGCCCGGCAAACCGGCGAAGGATCCAGTTAAGCGGCAGTATCGCCGCGAAAAATAACGCGAATTCGAAGCTGGTGATATTCATCAATGGGCTCGCTGGTCCTTCCTGAATTGCGGCGCAGGCTAGCGTCGCCGCCGCCAAAAGGCAACCGGATTGGCAACGCCGGGCATGGCCCCGTCAGGGAGCCGACACCCCACCTGCCAACAAATTCCCATCAATAACGGTATGATAGAAAAGAACCGTTTCGGCCCGCCCCTTGCAAACTCCAGGCAGCCACGGCCGGACGATCCGGCGGCGGCAAACCCGGAATCGCCATGTCAAACGCCACGCCAACATCGCCCACATCCCGCGCACGCCGGCTGCCGGCCGCCCTGCTCCTCGCGGCGGCGCTTCTCGCCTCGCCGCGCACGACGCAGCCCGGCCTGGCCCTGGCC
>DQED01000166.1 GCA_003525525.1 Desulfovibrio sp. | reverse complement strand
CCCCTCCTGGCCGCCGGAGGCATGTCTCTGCCTTTTCCCCTTTGCTCGCCGACTATCCGCCGCCGGCTTGTTCGGCGACGAGGTAGCCGATGAGTGCGGCGCTCAGGATGGAGCCGGCCGAGCCGCCGGTTGTGGCCGAGGCCGAGGCGGCGGCGAACGCCGAGGAGGCGGTGGTGGAAAAGGTCGGCGTGGTGATGTTGGAGGTATCCACGCCGACCTGGGCGAGGGCGCTCTTGATGGATTCCGTGAGGCTCGCGGCTTGCGTGTTGAGGCTATTCGCGCCGCTGGCGACGGCGCTGAGCCAGGAGCTGCCGGCATTGGAGGCCATGGAACTGATGTTGGCGGCGGCGTTGGAGACGGCGGTCTGGTTGGCGGTGGACAGGTCGGCGAGGGTGGTCGCCGTGGCCGACGGCAGGGTGATGTTGCTCAGTGTCGAATTGAGCGTTGCCTGGGCTGCTTGTCGCCCCTTTTCGGTCGTGGCGGAGGCCATGTTGGTGTTGTATTGGGTCAGCGCGTCCATGTATTGGAATTGCACGCTGGTCTGGACGGCTGTCGGCACGAGGCTCTTCATGGTGGCGTTGAAGTCCGCCTTGGCCGTGGCGATGTCCTTGCGGCGCGTGGCCGAAGAGCTGGCCGTGTTTTCTGCGGCCGTGAGCTTGGCGCAAGCCAGGCTGTATTTGTAGGCCCAATTGACGACGTCATTGGTATTGGGGGAAGTGGTGGTCGTGGCCATACGCGCCTCCGGGCGGCAAGATCAGCCGTTTTCCCTGTGGGGGATCCGCCGTGCCGGGGAAAAAGCAAGAAAGCTGCCAGAATGTGCGGCTGTTAATGTGCTGAAAATATTGAGTGCACCTGGAGGCTGGCAGGAAGAATTTGCCGCCGCCGGGGAGCCGGCCGGCCGAAAACGCCGTCACGCACTCTCCACACGGCCGTCACCGTCGTTCCAAATCCATCGGGCAAACGGGTTACGCTCGGTTTCCGGGAGAGTTCCCGATTCCGGGCCTTCGACAACCCTTCGCTGCGTGGAGAAACGCCATGGGACATCTTGATGTGGATCGCTTCCGGCAGGTGTTAAGCGACATGCTCGAAACCCTCATCGGCCAGTCGCGCGACGCGCTGGACATCATGTCGCAGGAAGTGGCGAGCTTCGCCGACGTCACGGACCGGGCCACGGCCGAGTCCGACCGGCATCTGGGCATCATCATGCGCGAGCGGGACCGGCAGCTCATCGCGGAGGTCCGCGAGGCCCTGGGCCGCGTCAAGGAAGGCGAATACGGCATCTGCCAGGAATGCGGCGAGGAGATCGGCGAAGCGCGGCTGCGCGCCCAGCCCACGGCCACCTTGTGCGTGCATTGCAAGGCGCTGCTCGAGGACATGGGCCGGCCGTATCTGGCCGCTTCCCGCAGCGAGAGCGCGTTTCTGGAAGAGTAGCGGCGCGCCGCTTCCGGGAAGGGGGCTGACGCCTTCTCGGAGGCGCCTTCTCGTCATGGCGGGCGGGGGTCAGCCGCTTGTCGCGTCGGCGAGTAGCAGCACGGCCAGGCAGCCGCCGTCGGGGCCTGGCCCAAGGCTCAGGCTTCCGCCGAGTTCCTCGGCGTCGCGTTTGGCGATGGCGAGCCCCATGCCCACGCCCACCGCTTTGGTGGTGAAGAACGGATCGAAGACAAAGGGCCGGATGTCCTCGGATATGCCCGGCCCCTGGTCCGCCACCGCGAAGCGCAGGCTCCCGTCCGCCTCGCGGCGGCAGGATACGGCGACCGCCGCCTGCGGGTTGCCGCACGCCGCCAATGCCTCCAGGGCGTTGGCCAGGATTTCCGCCAGCGCCTCCACCGCCAGCGCCGCGTCGATGCGGGCGAGCCCCACGGACGACTCCAGGACGAAGGGGGCGTCGCATCCCGTGCGCGCCCGGGCCGTTTCCATGGCGCGCATGGCCAGGTCGCGGGGATCGGCCATGACCGGGGCGGCTTCGCGTTTCCTGGCGTAGGACGACACGGCCCGCACCACGGCTTCCAGACGTTTCGCGCCGTCGAGGATCATGGACAGGGCGTCGCAGTCGGGGTCGCCCTGGGGATGGCGGCGCAGCAGCCTCCCGGTGAAGCCGCCGATGACCATGAGCGGATTGCGTATCTGATGGGCCACGGCCAGGGAGAAGCGGCCCAGGCTTTCGATGCGCTGCTGCTGGGCGGCGTGGATGCCGAGCAGCATGGCCTTTTCCCGTGCGTGCAGGGCGTAGATTTCCGTCATGTCGTCGATTTCGAACAGGATGCCGAAGATCTTCTCGTTTTCGAGCAGCAGCGAGGCGGACAGGCGCAGATGGCGGTCCGTGCCGTCCGGGTGGCGGTAGCGGAAGGCGATGGGCTCGGGTTTGCGGCCATGTTTGATGGGCGCGGCCAGGAAGCGGGCCAGGAGCCGGGGCTTGTCCGTGCGGGCGATGATGGACCGGGCCGTGGCCTGCTCGGCGAGGGCTGCGGCGGTTTCGCCGAGCAGGTCCGAGGCGGCCTGGTTGGAGGCGTAGACCAGCCCCTTGATGTTGGCGATGACCACGCCGGCCGAAAAGCTGGCCAGCAGGTCGTGAAAATAGGTGGAGTGGGCGAAGGTCAGCATGTCGGCCTCGCTGGTTGGGGGGTACGGCGCGGGCAGTATGGAAGGCGCGGGTTACGGAGCGGTGACGGCCGGGCCGGCGCGCGGGCCACGATTATGTAGGCCGGAAGGGACAGTTTTGTCGGCAGCTCCTTGCAGGGATAGCGGAATTGCCCGGAATGATACACGATTTGTCGTGGCCCGCTCCTTGCTACCCATGAGGCATGGAAACCGTGATTACTCCCTACGGACCGCTGCCCGTGGCCGGGAAGCCGGATCTGTACCCGGACGGCGTCGTGAAGGCCATGTACGTGCAGGGGCCCGTGTCCCTGGAAACATCCGTGGGCAGGCTCATGCCCCAGTACACCATCGACGATTCGCGGCGCATGCACCAGCCGCCTCTGACCTTCCACGCCAACGGCCGGGTGCGGTCGCTGCCGCTGGAAACGCGTACGGTGTTGGAAACGCCCCTCGGTCCGTTGTCGGCGGAACTCGTGACCTTTCACGAAAGCGGCGGCGTGGCCCGGGTGTTTCCCCTGAATGGCAAGCTGTCCGGCTATTGGACCGAGGCCGACGAGGCCGG